>NZ_JASDCB010000004.1:0-121100 GCF_030408135.1 Pseudoalteromonas sp. APC 3691
TTTGAGGAGCTTGGTTTATATCCAATAGAAAAAGTGAATACGGGATGGCTTGCTTTATCAGCGTTTAGGAAATAAGTTGATAAAATGTGAAGGGTACAGGAGCCGTATACGAGGTCCGTACGTACGGTTCTGTGAGAGGGATGAGGCATAAGCCTCACCCTACTCGATGTGTTTGGAACAATATCAGTACACTTATACCAACCCGCAATAATACTTAATCATTTTGCGGGACTAAACGTGTCGCTCCCTGCGTTAAAAAATTCTCATTTTGAACAACTAAATAGCGAATTTATTGGCTAGCTGTAAACACGTTTATCCGCCCTCTAAATAGATCACTTAATTAAGCGAATTGGTATTACATCTCTTATCTCTTATTAGTAAAACCTTAAAAGCAGATAGAATTGCTCACACATCATCTTCTGATGTTAAAAAACGTTGATGTTCTCTTCCTATTTTTGTTTTTAATAAAACTACCATCACAAAAAACTTTAAATGAGTTGGAATGCACATATTAATATGTGTTATTTTTAAATATTGGTGGATTAAAGGTATGCAAAATAGGATGTTGTGGCTCAAAGATGATCTAGATTCGAGAAAGTTAGTTGTATATCGTGCCGCCATGTTTTCGTTTATAACGCTTTTTGTACTTTTTGTATTTCAACCTTTTGGCACTTCAAGCGATACCGAGTCTTACAAGTTTCTGCGACTTTTTGGCTATGGGTTAGTAACCTTTTGTGCTTTGCTATTGTCAGGTTTCATAGAAATAGTGTTACTTAAGTTTAAGCTAAGTAAATTAAACCGTTTAATTATTATTCCTATCACATATATTTTAATTACTGCGATATTCAATCATGGGTATTTTGTGGTTGCTGTACTTGGATCTTAGCATTGGCAGAATCAATTACTTTTTGTAGGGTATATTTTTTGTATTGGTGTATTTCCTCTTATTTTTTTACTTGTGGTAAATAGGCATGTAATAGATTTAACTAAGCCAAGTAAAGTTAGCGTTGCTCAAGAGCAGTTGAGAGAAGTTGAATTAAAGACAATTACTCTCAAAGGTGATAACAAAAACGACGAAATTAATGCGGCTCCTCACCATATTTTATTTATTAAATCTTCAGACAACTATTGTGAAATAACAATACAAGAAGGAGCTTCAACTTCACGTAAACTATCACGTGTATCTCTTAGCGGTTTATTAAAGCAGCTTCCAGAAAAAACAATTATATTACGATGCCACCGTTCTTATGCGGTTAACCTGCAAAACATTCAACACTACAGTGGTAATGCTGGAGGGTTGCAATTATCGCTACATACAATTGATATTAAAATTCCTGTGTCTCGTTCTTATGTAAAAGTAATCAAAGATGCTTTGTCATTAATCCCAAAATCATGTTAATCCCCCCTAAAACATGGGCTTTATACCTCATCTTGTAATTGATACCTAATAGGTCGCTTTGTATTTTTACTATTGCCAAGATTAAGTTGAAATTTACAACTTAACGAGAAAAGTAGATATGAAATACGCTATCAAGGCACTTGCAATAATTTCTATATTTGTATTTTGCCACTATGTATTTTGCCACTATGTAATGAGGCAGTTTAGGGGAGAAGGTTGGTCTAGCTGGTTGTCTGAACTTGATAATCTAACTGGCATTTTATTTACCCCCGCTAAATATATTTTTTTATATGGACCGTTAGTTATTGCGGCTATTATTTTGTTTAAACAAAGTAAGCCTTTTGAATCTATAGGGCTTAATTCCTCTGGTTTTATTAACTATGCACTCGCAGCAATTATTTGTTGTACTCCTATGGCAATAGGTTATGGATTTTTGAGTGATGAACTTAACCTATCAATACCAGCAATAATAACTGGCTCAGTTTATGCGGGGTTTTTTGAAGAGCTAATTTTTAGGGCTGCATTGTTTGGTGTTTTATTTAAATATTGTAGATGGGGCTTTGTGCCTGCGGCATTAATTAGTTCAGTAATATTTGGTCTGGGCCATATTTATCAAGGCAATGATGCGATTTCTGCATTGATGGCGGTTGCAATCACTACTGTAGCAGGTACATGGTTTGCGTGGCTATATTGTGAATGTGGTTATCGTATTTGGTTTCCTATGTGGATGCATATTTTTATGAATGCAGCTTACGGAATATTTGGTATGTCGGGTGGCGCAGTAGGTGATCTACAAGGTAACTTATTTAAAGCAACAGCCATTGTGTTAAGTATTGTGTATGTTGAGATGCTAATTCGACGAGGAAAGCAGCGCGAAGTTACATTATCAAAATTATTTCAATGCACTAAAAATGGCCTTTACACGCAACAAGCTAACTTAAATTGATTGGGAAACGACCATGCTAGAATTATTTATTGTAATAATTATATTTAGCACACCCTTTTTGATTCTTACTATTACTAAACGTTATTTCACCTATAAAACTACAATAATGGCAGCGCACGCAAAATTTAAAGGACTAAATAATAACAAGATAACAAAATTAGAGGAACAAACAGCGATGTTGAGCAAAAGGGTGGCAGTGCTTGAGGAAATAGTAACATCTAGCCATTTTGAGTTATCAAATAAAATAGCTAAGTTATAAGCATTTTGATAAGTGTGACCCAAACTTATGAGCCTATTAATAAAGTAATAGGCTCATACTGCAATAAGGTTTATTTTTAATCATAAATTACGACCATAGTCTCTGTTTCTAACCTTTAGATCTTGGTGCATGCTTTATACATAGAATTTAGATTTGTGTATTAAGGATTTTAAATGAAACATCAGCTAGCAAAAAGCGTAGGGCTTTCGTTATTATCGCCTGTTATTGTAGGCAGTTTACTTGGTGTTTATTACTCACTTACGCTTGAAGGCGAGTTTGTATCAATATTTCTTACCTTATTAATGACTGCTATATCAAATGCACACATAGTAGGCTTAACAATGGCTGCTTTTGTTGTGCCTGGGTATTTACTCATGTTTAAGTATTCTAAAGTTAATTATTCAGGGGTATTAACTCTTGGACTACTAGGCGGAGCGATATTTAGTTACTTATTAAGTGCCACAACAGGGGAGATATTTTTGATCAATAGTGTAATGTCAGCATTCGCTGCTGGGCTGTTTTTGTTTGGTCTTCGTAAAACGGCAAAAAAATAATCGCAGCATTATTAACCAAGCGCACTGATAAACGGTGTGATTTCCTTTTTTTTACCTCCAAAAGGTTCCAATTTTTCACGACAAAGAGTACCTTTAGCTACTGTATGTTTAATAAGAAGTAGTTTGGTATGCAAAAGCACGATTTTTACCAGTCATTAGTTAAGCAAACTGAATCGCTGATAGCTGGTGAATCCAATGTAATTGCCAATATGGCAAACATAAGCGCGCTGTTATTTACCTCTTTAGAGGATGTAAATTGGGCGGGCTTTTACTTTATGGATTCTCCTACTGAATTAGTACTTGGTCCGTTTCAAGGTAACCCTGCATGCATTCGTATTCCAGTAGGAAAAGGTGTATGCGGAACTGCTGCGGCAACCGTAGAAACACAATTAATTGAAGATGTTCACGCTTTTGACGGCCACATAGCCTGTGATGCAGCGTCTAATTCTGAAGTGGTTGTACCTATCATGAAACATGGTAAAGTATTTGCTGTACTAGACATTGATAGTCCAAGTATTGGCCGATTTGATGCTGATGATAAAGCTGGCCTTGAAGCATTAGTGAAATGCTTAGAGGCGAGCCTGTAATGAAAGATTTGCTAAATGTTCAAGACTACCTATTTGCTGTGCAAGATGTTGGCGACTGGGAAGGCGAAGAAGAGCATGTAGCGGAAACGCTCAATGATTTAATTCATATTGCATGGGATCGTCTTCCTGATGATTCAGAATGTGAATTTATTGATGAAACAATTAATGGTATTTGGGAACACCTTCGGGGTGATATGGCTGTAATTGAAGCCGATTTCGAAGAGTTGGTCGACTGGGTAACACACTACGTCGATTCGTCCCTTGATGAAAAGATGTGAAAAATAGGTTCTAAAATGGAAACCACAAACAAGCTAAAAGATATTAATGAAGTGTTGGAATTTTTATATCAAGAATTCCCACAATGTTTTAAACAAAAAGATGGCATCAAGCCGCTTAAAGTAGGTATTTTTAAAGATATTGCTGAGCGTATTGAAGGGTCTGAAAAAGTAAGTAAGACTCAAGTTCGTCAAGCGCTTAGAAAATACACGTCTAACTGGCGTTATTTAGAAGCTGTGACCAAGTCAGAGTTTCGTATTGATCTTGATGGTAATCAAGGTGAAAAAGTTGAGCAAGAGCATATCGACCATGCACAAAAAGCATTGGAAGAAAGCCGCGCTAAAATGGCTAAACGCAAAAAACAACAGCGTCCTCGCCAAGATTCAGATTCTAAATCTTTCAAGAAAAAACCAGCTCATGCTAGCAAACCAGGCGATAAAAACGCTCCTGCAGCTAACAAACCTGCTAAAGCAGCGCCGGCTAAGCGTTCAGGAAAAATTGAACCTTTGCCAGCAACTGAGGTCAAGGTTAATAATAAGGTTAAGGTTAAACTTGGCCAAGCACTTGTAAATGCAGTAATAACTGAAGTGAACAAAGATGATGTTCATGTTGAGTTAGTAACAGGTATGCAAGTTAAAACCAAAGCTGACAGCTTATACATTGTTTAAGTTGTAAATAAATTAAGGAGTTGTGTATGAGTAAAAAGTTTACGCTCATTCCGTTAGTTGCTGCCCTGTTTTCAGGTTCATTATTTGCTGCTGTAGAAGCCGTTACTATTGACGATTTACCCCAGCTCAAGCAAGAGAGTCAACATGGTACTGCTAGCAAACGAGTGGCTAGCTTATTTGCTCGTTCACACTATACACCGGTTCGATTTAACGATGAGCTTTCTAGTAAAGTGTACGATCGTTATATCGAATCCCTTGATTTTAATAAAAGCGTTTTCTTAGCCAGCGATATCGCCTCATTTGAGCAATATCGTGATGACTTTGATAACGCTATTACTACCGGTAAATTAGACTTTACGTTTGATATTTTTAACTTAAGTCTTAAACGCCGTTTTGAACGTTACGAGTATTCACTTACTCTGCTTGAAAAAGAGATGACGTTTGATAAAGAAGATGAATACTTTTTTGACCGTGAAGATTCAGCATGGCCTGCGTCACAAGCTGAGCTTGATGAAATTTGGCGTGAGCGTGTAAAGTACGACGCACTGCGTTTAAAAATGACGGGTAAAGATTGGGAAGGCATTAAAGAGGTGCTGACCAAACGCTACAAAAATGCAGAAAAACGTTTAGTACAATCAAATTCAGAAGATGCTTTTCAAATTGTTATGAATTCGCTAGCACGCAGTATTGAGGCGCATACGTCTTATTTATCGCCACGTCGTGCAGAGCAATTCAAAATGGATATGGACTTAGAGCTTGAGGGCATTGGTGCCGTATTAAGCCCTGATGAAGATTACACTGTTATTCGCAGCTTAGTGCCGGGAGGCCCTGCAGATAAAACAGATCAAATTAAAGCTGATGATCGCATTATTGGTGTTGCTCAAGATGGCGAAGAGTTTGTAGATGTAATTGGCTGGCGTTTAGATGACGTAGTTGATTTAATTAAAGGTCCTAAAGGGACTAAAGTACGTTTACAGTATTTAAAAGGTGTTGATGCTCACGGCGCTCCGAAAGTTGTAGAAATCACTCGCGATAAAATTCGACTTGAGGATAGAGCGGCTAAATCAGAAGTATTTGAAGCCAAATACTCTGATTTAACAAGTAAAGTTGGCGTGATTGAAATTCCGGGCTTTTACAATAATCTTTCGAAAGATGTAAAAGTTGAGCTGGCTAAGCTTAAAGAAGAAAAAGTTGATGGTATTATTATCGACTTACGCCAAAATGGAGGTGGTTCTTTATATGAAGCAACACAACTGTCTGGTTTGTTTTTTGACCAAGGTCCAGTTGTTCAAATTCATACCTTAAATAACCGTATTGAAGAGCAAAAAGATCGCGATGGTATAACTTATTACGATGGTCCTTTAACTGTTTTAGTTGACCGTTACAGTGCCTCTGCTTCTGAAATATTTGCAGCAGCTATGCAAGATTACGGTCGTGCAGTTATTATTGGCGAGCAAACTTTTGGTAAAGGTACAGTACAGCAGCACAAAGGCTTAGGCCGCGCTTACGATTTATATGATAATGCGCTGGGTAGCGTACAATATACGATTGCTAAGTTTTATCGTATTAACGGTGGTAGTACGCAACATAAAGGTGTGATCCCTGATATTTCGTTTCCATCAGCAATCGATCCTGCAGAGTGGGGCGAAAGTAAGCAAGATAATGCACTTCCTTGGGATAGCATTGTTAAAGCAAAATACAAAAAATTAGGTAATTTAACACCTATTATTACGTACCTTGAGAAACAACACGAAGTACGAATTAAATCAGAACCAGAATTTGGTTATGTATTTAATGACATTACCTTATACAACGAAGAGAAAGACCGTAAAACTATCTCTTTAGTTGAAGCTACGCGTATTAAAGAAAAAGATGAAGGTGAAGCACGTGCACTTGTACGTACTAACGAACGTCTTAAGCGTTTAGGTAAAGATCCGGTAGAAAACTTAGACGATTTACCTGAAGTAATTGAAGAGCTTGACCCATTTTTGGAAGAAGCTGCATTAATTACTCAAGATTATATTAATTATGGTCGTATAGCTAAGAAGTAACAACTGGTTTTACCTCTATAAAAAAGGCGCATTAGCGCCTTTTTTACTACCTAAAATTTACTAAATTGTTATAATATTTGATTACATAAAGTTGAGCTAGATCAATCATGCTCAATTAATGCGCTTTACGTGCTAAAAATAATAATTAAACACACAGTAAGTGTGTCTAGGAGTCTCTACTTTGAAGCTATTGGATGACAAACCAATCAAGCCCGCCTCGTTTTTTGATGCATTAATTCCTATCTCTGTATTAATTTGTTTACTTGGTGCTGCAGTTTACTTATTTGGTGATAACTCTTCATCAGGCCCTAACCAAATTGCACTTTTATTTGCTACTTTTGCAGCGGCTTTAATTGGGCTTAAAAACGGTTATACATGGAAAAAATTAGAACAAGCCATGATCGAAGGTATAACGCTTTCACTTGGCGCTATCCTAATTTTACTTATGGTAGGTGCGTTAATTGGCACTTGGCTACTTTCTGGAACTGTACCAACTTTAATTTATTATGGCTTGCAAGTTATAAACCCAAGTTGGTTTTATGCAGCGAGTTGTTTAATTTGTGGCATTGTAGCAATGAGTATTGGTAGTTCTTGGACCACGGCTGCTACGATAGGTGTTGCTTTATTAGGTGTTGCTACGGGTCTTGGACTTGAGCAAACAGTAACCGCAGGTGCAGTTATATCTGGCGCGTACTTTGGTGATAAGCTAAGCCCGCTGTCAGAAACAACCAATCTGGCACCAGCAGTTGTTGGCGCTGATTTGTTTGAGCATATTCAACATATGCTGTGGACGACAGTACCGAGTTTTGTAATTGCACTGATTATATTTATATTCATGGGGTTTAATGCAACAGCTTCAAGCGAAGCAGGGCGCATTGATGAAATAACGGCTATTTTACAGCAAAACTTTAATATTGGTTTTGAAATGCTGATCCCGTTAATCGTACTTTTAGTTTTAGCTATTAAAAAAATGCCAGCATTTCCTGCTATCTCAATTGGTGCTGTTGTGGGCGCTGTTTGGGCTATGTTGTTTCAGTCTGATCTAATTGCTAGCCAAATTGATGTTTCTCAAGGACAGTTAGTAGGTTACTTTAAGCTTGTTTGGACGACGTTTTTTGATGGTTTTAGTATAAGCACAGGTGATGATAAAATGAACTCGCTGCTTAGTGGTGGCGGTATGTCAGGAATGCTTACAACTACGTGGTTGATTATGACTGCACTGATGTTTGGTGCCATCATGGAAAAAACGGGTCTTCTGGACATTTTTGTTAAAAGCATACTTAAAATAGCTAAAAGTACGGGTTCATTAATTACAGCAACAATTGCAACCTGTATTGGTACAAACGTTATAGCAGCCGATCAGTATATCGCGATTGTTGTACCTGGACGTATGTTTAAAGATGAATACGAAAAACGTGGTTTGAAGCCTGTTAACTTATCTCGTACATTGGAAGATGGCGGTACAATTACCAGCCCACTAATTCCATGGAACACGTGTGGCGCATATATGCAAAGCGTTTTACTAATAAATCCTTTTGATTATGCACTCTACGCTTTCTTTAACTTAATTAACCCTGTTTTAGCGGTGGTTTATGCCTACTTGGGCATTAAAATTTTACGTATTAAGCCAAAACAATCCGCCTAATTTTAAACAGCTCCTTTTAACTTAAAAGGAGCTGTTTTGGAGTATCTATGACTGAATCAAGTAAACCTCAAGCACAATATCTTAAAGACTATAAAGCTCCTGATTTTTTAATTGACCACACAGAGCTAACCTTTGACTTACAGCCATTATCAACGAAAGTAAGCTCTTTGCTAACGCTTACGCGTGTTGGTGATAAAAAAGCACCTTTAGTGCTTGATGGTATTGATTTACGCTTACTGTCTTTATCTATTGATACGGTTGATATAACTGATTATGAAATTATTGGCGAGCAGCTAATAATCAATAACCTACCGGATAGTTGCCAATTAAGTATTGTGACCGAGATATCACCTGAGACAAATACTTCTTTAGAAGGTTTATATTTATCGGGCGGTGCGTATTGCACACAGTGCGAAGCGCAGGGATTTAGAAAAATCACTTATTACATGGATCGCCCTGACGTACTTGCCACGTTTGATGTAACTATTATTGCCGATAAAAAGTATCTACAACTTCTTTCTAATGGTAATCAAGTAGATAGCGGTGAAACATCAGATGGTCGTCATTTTGTGAAATGGCAAGACCCATTTAAAAAGCCGAGCTATTTATTTGCACTTGTAGCGGGCGATTTTGATGTTTTAAAAGATACGTACACGACTAAAAGCGGCAAATACGTAGAGTTAGCATTATTTGTTGATAAGGGGAATTTATCTAAAACACCTCATGCTATTGCTTCACTTAAAAAAGCAATGCAATGGGATGAAGAACGCTTTAATTTAGAGTATGACCTTGATATTTATATGATTGTTGCCGTCGATTTTTTCAACATGGGCGCGATGGAAAATAAAGGGCTAAACGTTTTTAACAGTAAATGCGTATTAGCTAATCAAGAAACAGCCACAGATAAAGACTACCATACGATTGAATCCATTGTAGGGCATGAGTACTTTCATAACTGGACAGGTAACCGAGTTACTTGTAGAGATTGGTTTCAGTTATCGCTAAAAGAAGGGTTAACTGTATTTAGAGACCAAGAGTTCAGTAGTGATTTAGGCTCTCGTGCACTTAACCGAATTGATGCGGTCAAAGTTATGCGGACGCATCAGTTTAGCGAAGATGCAGGCCCTATGGCTCACCCAATTCGCCCTGAGAAAGTTATTGAAATGAATAACTTTTATACAGTAACTGTATACGATAAAGGTGCTGAAGTTATCCGTATGATGCACACATTACTGGGTGAAACTAACTTTCAAAAAGGGATGACGCTTTACTTTGAGCGCCACGATGGGCAAGCAGTTACATGTGATGACTTTGTAAGTGCGATGAGCGATGCATCAGGTGTTGATTTAGAGCAATTTAAACAATGGTACAGCCAATCAGGTACACCGCGTTTAAATGCAATTCAAAAATTTGATAGCAGCTCAAATACATACACTTTGACAATCGAGCAAACAGCGTCAGCTAATCAGCCAGAGAATAAAAAGCTTCATATACCTTTTGCTATTGAACTACTTGATGCCAATGGACAAAGTATTGCTCTGCAATATAAAGGTAAAAAACTAGATCATGTACTCGATGTAACTAATGCGACTCAAACATTTAGCTTTGATAATATCTTAGAAAAGCCCGTTGCGGTTTTACTCGAAGATTTTTCTGCACCTTGTATTTTAAATCAGCAAACAACAGAGCCCGAACTATTACATATTATGCGTTTTGCACGCAGTGATTTTTCACGTTGGGATGCACAACAGCAGCTATTTATTAAAGCGATTAAATCTCAGATTACCGACACAACTAATAGCGAGTTAAGCAGCGAAATTATAAATGCGCTACGTGTACTTATAAACACAAAAGAGGGCGATTTAGCCTTAATTGCAGAGCTGTTTAAACTGCCAAGTTTTGATACATTAGCCGCTGAATTTGAAGTAATACTTGTTGATGAGATTATTGAAATAACAGAAAAGTTCGAGCAACAAATTGCTGACGAACTTGCTGATGAACTGCTTAGTTGTTACGAATCTCTTGAAGATGATGGCAGTATAAGTGCAAGCTCCGTTGCTAAGCGCGCTTTAAAACAAATATGCTTGCATTATTTGGCTAAAACTCAAAAGCCAGAGGCTGTAAGCTTTATTAAAGAAGCCGCAAGTTCTACTAATATGACCAATGTACTTGGTGCACTAAGCGCAGTGGTAAAAGCATCCCACCCTTTACAAGAAGAGCTTTTGAGTCATTTTGATAGTCAATGGCGCCATGATGTTTTAGTGATGGATAAGTGGTTTGCACTGCAAGCTATGCAATCAGGCAATAATGCTATAGACAATATTAAGGCACTTTACGAACATCCGTGTTTTGATTTTTCAAACCCGAATCGTGTACGTGCACTTGTAGGAAGCTTTAGTCACTTTAATACAGCACAATTTCATCGTTCAGACGCCCAAGGTTATACGTTGTTAGGTGACTTATTAATAAAACTTAATGCAATTAATCCACAAAATGCGTCTCGTATGTTAACACCGTTCATGTCATGGAAACGTTACGATGATGTTCGCTCTCAAGCAATGAAACTGCAATTACAACGCTTAGCTAATCTAGATGGGCTAAGTGCTGATTTGTATGAAAAGGTTGAAAAAGCGCTCGTATAAATGATTGAGTATTATTTTACCTTAAGATTGAGCTATAACGAGTGCATGGATTACTACCATGGCCGTTTTAGCTCTTTACAAGTTGTAGAAGATGGCGGGAAAACGGTACGTTTTTCTGCTAATCATTTAAGACCTTTTATTACCAGCCTAGGTATAAGAGGGCGTTTTAGAATATTATTAACCCCCGAAAATAAATTCATTCGTATTGAGCGCGTGGCTTAGCTCCCTGTTTTCATGTTATAAAAGCATAAAAATATTGTCTTTTTGTTAATTTCAATTTGTCCTATTGTTAAATAACGTGTATAAATTATCTGGTACGACGTCTTACCAATACGTAAGCGTCAACCAGAATAAGAAATATATGACAGATTGAATGCGACTATTTGTAATTTCAATGATTCGCTTCTATCGTTACGATGACACTAAAAACAATAACTTGATCACACAAAATGACCCGCGACAGGGGGGAACCAAAATGATAAGAAGATCGCTTTTTGTTAAAAATAAAATCGCTATAGGTTTAGCAGCCGCTAGTTTAGGTTTATCTGCAGCCAGTACTCAAGCTGTAACATTTGAAGCTGGGGGTTTTGATATTACCTTCGACTCAACCTTTTCATATGGGCAAAGCGTCCGTGTAGAAGACAGGGACTTTAACTTAATTGGTAAAAGTAATAATCCAGCTTTTGACTGGACAGGTTACAACCCTGCACTAAGTAACACTATTTACTCATCACAAGATGTATGGGCACAACCCGGCTCTTACTCAAACAATGGTGATGCGGGTAATTTAAATTTTGACAGTGGTGACTCATTCTCAAAACTATTGAAGGGAACACACGACCTTTCAATAAATAAAGATAATTACGGTTTGTTTACACGTTTTATGTACTTTTATGATTTTGAGTTGATGGATGGCGATCGCGCTTATTCAAACCCAACTTCTGGTGAAGGTGTTGACCCGTGTGACGATAAAGATACAAAAGAGCAAAGCTGTGCAGATATCCGTTTACTAGATGCATACGTTTGGGCTAATTTTGATTTAAACGACGGGAATAACCCATTATCAATTCGCTTAGGTCAGCAAGTAGTTAACTGGGGTGAAAGTACGCTTATATCTCATGGTATTAACGTAAACCCAGTTGATATTGACCGATTAAAAGCACCAGGCGCTGAGCTTAAAGAAGCATTTATACCAATCGGTATGCTTTGGGCATCGCTTGGTATTACTGAAAATATTACGCTTGAAGGTTTCTACCAATATCAATGGCAAGAAACGCGTCTACCAGCAGCTGGCACGTATTTTTCTACTAATGACTTTGCTGCAGAAAATGGTTACCAACAAAATGTTCAGTTAGGCTTTACGTCTAATCCTGATATTGATGTTGCTTTTTTAACGGATAGTTTAAATAACTTAAAATCTGACTTTGCACTAGCAACAGCTGCTCAAGGAATTGATCCTTCAAGTGCCGAAGGGAGTGCTTTATTAGCTCAAATGTACCTTGCATATCCAACTAAGGTCGCGCTTAAAGGTAAAGGAGATAATGGTAAAACAGAACCTGAAGATGGCGGTCAGTACGGTCTTCGTTTAGGGGTGTTTTTACCTGAGTTTAATGATACTGAAATTGCGTTATACCATGTGAACTACCACAGTCGTCGTCCGCTTATCTCTGGTCGCGTATCAAACTTTTCAAACGAAGCAATTGCGCAAGATTTAGCGATGATTATGACGACAGAAATTACCTCTGATAATGTTGCTGATTTAACTGCCTTTTCTAAAGCTGAAAACGACTACCCAGAAGATATTAAACTATACGGTTTGAGCTTTAACACCACTATTGGTGAAACAGCTTTTGCGGGTGAATTTGCTTTTCGTCAAGACGAGCCTCTGCAAATTGATGATGTTGAGCTTTTGTATGCAGCGATGCCTGAGCAATTAGCGGTTGCTGGTATCCGTCCTGATTTTGCGGGTATTTCACAAATGAGTTTAGGCGACGACATCAGTGTTGTAGGACCTGGTCAAGTTGCTCAAGGGTATATTGAACGTAATACATCACAATTACAGTTTACTGCAACACATTTATTTGGCCCTTCATTAGGGGCTGATAGTTGGGCTGTTGTTGGTGAAGTGGGTGCTGTAAAAATTCATAACATGCCTGAATACGACGAGATGCGTTTAAACGTATCGGGTACTGGGCGAAGTGGCGTTATTACTGGGCCTGGCACAACTGATTACACTACATTGCAACTTGGTCTTTCAAATGGTGCAGAGCAAAAATCATTTGCTACTGCATCTTCTTGGGGATATCGCTTAATTGCTAAAGGTGATTATTATGACCTTTACGATGGTATTAATTTCTCTCCTCGTTTTGTATTTTCTCATGACGTAAATGGTAATACACCAGATCCTATGTTCTTATTTATTGAAGACCGTAAATCTTTAGGTGCGACCATGAACTTTAACTACCAAAATGCGTGGTCACTTGACGTGAGCTACAACTCGTTTTGGGGCGGCGGCGATATTAATACTTTCTCAGATCGCGATTACGTTTCTTTTAACTTAAAATATTCTATTTAGGGGTAACATTACTATGATTAAAAAACCTACCCTCATTGCTACTGCTTTTTGTAGCTTATTTGCAAGCAGCGCTGCTTTGGCAAAAATGAGCGCAGTTGAGGTAGCTCAATTAGGTCAAAACTTAACGCCATTAGGCGCAGAAAAAGCGGCGAATGCTGATGGCTCTATTCCAGCATGGAATAATGGCATTATATCTGCTCCAGCAGGCTATGAACCGGGTATGCATCACCTTGACCCATTTTCAACTGATAAAGTGCTATTCACTATTGATAAAAATAATATTGAAAAGTACAAAGCAAATTTAAGTCCGGGTCAAATTGCTTTATTTGAAGCATATCCAGATACATTTAAAATGCCAGTGTATGAAACACGTCGCTCTGCGTCTTATCCACAGTTTGTGTACGACGCAACTAAAAAGTTTGCACCAACAGCTGAGCTAGTTGAAGACGGGAATGGGATCAAAAATACGGCAATTGGTATTCCTTTCCCTATTCCTAAAACGGGTTTAGAAGCTATTTGGAATCATTTGTTACGTTACCGTGGACAGTCTATTGAGCGTTTTGCCGGTCAAGCAGCGCCAACAGCATCGGGTTCTTATAACTATGTTGGCTTTGATGAGCAGTTATTGGTTAAATATTCAGATCCGAGTGCAACACCCGCAGAGCTGCAAGACTCAAACATTTTGTTTAAGTTTAAACAAAGTGTTACAGAGCCTGCACGCTTAGCAGGTACAGCACTGCTTGTTCATGAAACGATGGACCAAATATTAACGCCACGCCAAGCATGGACTTACAATTCGGGACAACGCCGCGTTCGTCGTGCACCTAATGTTGCATATGATGCACCAGGAACAGCAGCGGATAGCTTACGTACTACTGATGATTTTGACATGTTCAATGGCTCACCTAATCGTTACAACTGGACGTTGAAAGGTAAGCAAGAATTATACATTCCTTACAACAGCTATAAGCTTCATAGTGATAAGTTAGAATACGATGACATTTTAATGCCTGGCCACATAAACCCAGAGCATACACGCTACGAAAAACACCGTGTTTGGGTTGTTGAAGCTAACTTAAAAGACGATACACGCCATATCTATAAAAAACGTGTGTTTTACATTGATGAAGATAGCTGGCAAGTACAGGTTACGGATATTTATGATAACCGCGACCAACTTTACCGTGTAGCAATGGCTTATGGCCTTAACTACTACGAAGTACCTACTCAGTGGAGTACGCTTGAAGTTTATCATGATTTAAATTCACGTCGTTATTTAGCAATTGGTTTAGATAACCAAGAAAAAATGTACGATTTTTCACAATCGTTTAACGATAACGAGTTTACGTCAAGCGCATTACGTCGCGCAGGTAGATAGTTAGAAGTTAGGCACTTAACGCATGTTAAGTGCCTTTTCCTTTCACATCGCGTTTGTCTTATACCAAATCGCGCAACGCTTTCCTCAGTATATAAAGACAAACAATTCTCTCGTTCAAGGCGATTAAAATTTATGAAGTATTTAGTATATGCCAGCCTGATCATAAGTGGTGCGAGTGTTGCTCAGGATGTCCCTGAAAATGCAATCAGTGCAATTAAAGCAGATAAAACCCTACTTACTGATATAACAAACACAGGTAACGGGCTAATTGCAGTAGGCAAGCATGGTACCGTTATTAAAAGTGACACTGGTAATAAATGGCAACAAGCTGAACTTGTACCAACTCAAGTGCTATTAACAGCTGTTGACTTTAGCGATGAAAATAATGGCTGGGCATGTGGACACGATGCCACCATTATCAATACTACCGATGGTGGTATTAATTGGCAGTTACAACAAGTTAAACCAGAACTAGATAAACCCTGCCTTGATATCCTATTTGAAGATGATTTAAAAGGTTTTGCAGTGGGGGCCTATGGCATGTTTTATCAAACCACCGACGGTGGTAAACATTGGCAAAAGCGCTTTTTAGATTCGTTACTGTTTAGTGATGACAGAGATTACTTAAACGATTTAAAAGAAAATGATCCCGAAGGGTACGAAGCAGAAACAGCTTCAATTTTACCGCACTTTAATCGAATCGAAAAAACAGATAACGGATTAATGCTCGTTGGTGAGATGGGTTTAATGGCCAGAAGCATTGATGATGGTCAAACTTGGCAAAGGATTGAGGAGATTTACCCAGGTTCATTCTTTGCAGTTGCATCAGATAGTACGCAAGAAATTGTAGCAGGGCTTCGCGGTAACGTGTTTGCAAAGAAAAATAATGAGCAAGAGTGGCTACATTTTGAAAATATTAAAACAGCGACAATTAACAACATCATTAATTACAATGATAAGCAATGGCTCATGCTCGCCAATAGTGGTGTTATTTTTCACCTTCAAGATGGATTACTTACCCATGAGCAGTTAGCCGATGGTAAAGCAATTTTGGATGGCGTGATTTTAAATAACAAACTAATCATGGCGACAGAAGATGGCATTAAAGTGAAGGAGTTAACCCCTTAATGCATAAGTTACTCGATTTTATAGAAAAGGCGATTTTTAGACATCGCTTAATTATGCTTATAAGTTTTGCGCTTATAACCTGTTTACTCGTATTCAAAGCAACTCAAATTCAATTAGATGCATCGTTTAATAAAAACATTCCGTTAAATCACGACTATATGAAAGTATACACCAAGCACGAAAAACAATTTGGTGGTGCAAATAGTATTTTAATTTCAGTGTGTGATGACAGCGGCAATATATTTAATCCAGAGTTTTTCACTCAATTAAAAGCGGTTCACGATCAGCTTTATTTTATTCCTGGCGTAAATCGTCCATTAGTTAACTCTATATTTTCACCAAGTGCTCGTTTTGTTGAAGTAGTCGAGGATGGCTTTGCAGGCGGTCCAATTATTCCTGCTAACTTTAAAGCGGATACGCGTGGTTTAGGTGTTGTAAAAGAAAACATCGAAAAAGCAAAAGTGGTAGGGCGTATGATTGCCAGCGATTACTCGTGTGCAATGGTAACGGCCCAGCTTTTAGAAACAGATCCACAAACACAACAAAAGTTAGACACATTAGCTTTTGCACAAAAGCTAGAAAGTGATTTAAGAGAACCTTTGAGTACAGATAAAGTAAGTATTCATATTATTGGTTTTGCAAAAATGGCAGGCGATATAGCTGAAGGCGCAAAAGGTGTGGTCGTATTTTTTGCCATTGCTATCGCCTTTACTTTCGTTATGGTTTGGCTATTTTGTGGCAGTTTAAAGCTGACTATTTTGCCTATCGCATGTTCCATTATTGCTGTTATTTGGCAATTAGGCCTGCTTTCAAGTTTAGGATTTGGTCTTGATCCGATGTCTATTTTGGTGCCGTTTTTAGTATTTGCTATTGGTGTAAGTCATGGTGTGCAGATGATCAATGCGATTGGTAAAAAAGTAGGTGAAGGAAAAAGTACCCGTATCTGTTGTCAGTCAAGTTTTAGGGCTCTATTAATACCCGGTGGTATTGCACTACTTTCAGACACCGTTGGCTTTTTAACATTACTTACCATTGATATTGGTATTATCCGTGAACTTGCTATTACAGCGAGTTTAGGTGTAGCCGTCATTATATTTACTAATTTAATATTATTGCCGGTCTGGGCTTCGTACATGAATTTTGAAAACAGTGTACATATTCAATCTGGTGACG
This sequence comes from Pseudoalteromonas sp. APC 3691, assembly GCF_030408135.1. Lineage (NCBI taxonomy): Bacteria > Pseudomonadati > Pseudomonadota > Gammaproteobacteria > Alteromonadales > Pseudoalteromonadaceae > Pseudoalteromonas > Pseudoalteromonas sp. APC 3691. The sequence continues at coordinate 17,282 of NZ_JASDCB010000004.1, forward strand.
CTGCAAAGCCTAACATGCTTGATAAAATCCGCGACTTACTTGTAAAAGCAACAGACCCTAAAGTAGCTAAAATGATTATTGGTTTTACCCTTGTTTTATTTGCTCTAGGTTACTGGCAAGCAGATAAAATGCGTATAGGCGACTTACACGCAGGCGCACCGTCTCTGCATCAAGATGCGCGTTATAACCAAGATACATTTTTAATATCAGACAAGTACACTATTTCGTCAGATATCTTAAAAGTAATAGTAGAGGCATATCCTGCAGCATGTACTGAACATGATGTTATGGAGCGCATAAGCCGTTTTCAATATAAAGTAGAAAATGTGACCGGTGTGCAGTCTGCTGTTAGTTTGAGCTCTGTAGCTCAATCGGTTAACGCAGGGTACAACGAAGGCAATCTGAAATGGCAGAGTTTGCCACGAAATTCAGCAAGCTTAGTACAATCAACATCTCGAGTTGAAACAAGTACAGGTTTACTTAACGGTAACTGCTCCGTTATGCCTGTGATAATATTTTTAGATGATCACAAAGCACAAACTATCGATACTGTGATTAAAAGTGTTAAGCAATTTGCTAAAGAAGAGGGCACTGATGAATTAGCATTTAAATTAGCGTCTGGGCCTGTTGGTGTAATGGCAGCGACTAATGAGTCAGTTGCAGAGGCGCAAATACCAATGATGCTTTACGTTTATGGTGCCGTTATTATTTTATGTTTAATGAGCTTTAGAAGCGTAAAAGCAACAATAGCCGTAGTATTGCCGCTTTATATTGTATCAACACTTGCACAAGCGCTTATGGTTCAACTAGAAATAGGCTTAACGGTGTCTACACTACCTGTAATTGCGCTAGGTGTTGGTATTGGGGTCGATTACGGCATTTATATACTGTCGTCGATGATGGGGCAGCTTAAGCAAAACGTACCATTAAGTGTTGCTTATCGTAATGCACTTGTTGAGCGTGGTAGTGCTGTATTGTTTACGGGGATTACATTAGCTATTGGTGTGAGTACGTGGATATTCTCAGATCTTAAATTCCAAGTTGATATGGGTATATTGCTAACCTTCATGTTTTTAGTAAATATGTTGGGTGCAGTGTTGTTATTACCGGCGATTGGTAGCCTTCTCTGGACTGACCAGAAAAAATAATGTGAATAATTTTGCTCCTAAATGGCCTGTAAAGGCCATTTATATCTACAATTTGTGAATAGATGACCAAATAGCTGAAATGCTTAAAATGTTTTCATCGAAAAGGCTGTTTATTAGCTGCAAAAGGGTTAGAATTTGATTGACTCCACGCTAATGAATAGCTGTACAAATTTCTGCTCCTGAGCAGTAATAGATTAAGGAACATACAATGACACGAAATGAAGGCCAAGCCTCGGTTATCCTAGATAATGTCTGTAAGCTGATCCAGAAAAAAGTTCGCGCTGATAATGTGTTACTCGTTGAGAAATTCGCCAAAGCCTTGTACAGCAACATGTCTAAAGAGGATTTGGCAAATCGCAACGATAGTGACCTATATGGCGCAGCATTAAGCCTTTGGAACTCGCTAGAAAAAAATACTACCGACGACGCTGTTATCCGCGTTTTCAATCCTGAAGTGGCAAAAGATGGCTGGCAGTCATCGCATACAATTGTAGAAATTATTACTAAAGACATGCCGTTTTTAGTTGATTCTGTTCGTATGGCCATGACTCGTGAAAATATCGCCTCTCACTTATTACTTCACTGCCCATTAAAAATTAAGCGCGATACAAACGCTAAAATTTCTGGATTATCAAATTTAAAAGCAGAGCAAGAATCTTCATCTACTAAAACAGTGTTCTTTATTGAAATCGACCGTCAGACAGATTCTTCTGTGATTGAGTCTTTCAAAAAAGAATTAGAGTCTGTGCTTGTTGATGTATCTGTTGCTGTTGATGATTGGCAACCAATCCGTAAAAAATTGATTGCAGTGACTAAAGAGTTACCTAAACGTCATCATAATAAAAGTAAAGATGAAGTTTCAGAAACAACTGAGTTTTTAGATTGGTTAGCTAAAGATAATTTTACCCTAATGGGTTACCGTGAATATGAGTTAAGCCCAGTTCAAGGTGATTACCAACTAAAAGGTAAAATGGATACAAGCCTAGGCTTGATGAAAAACTCGACTGAAGAACACACTCGCTTATTATCAGAATTACCTGAAGTTGCACGTCAAGAAGCTCGTAGCAGCAACCTACTGATTTTAACAAAAACTAACTCTGTTTCTCGTGTTCATCGTCCAGCTTACATCGATTATGTAGGCATTAAGCGTTTTGACGATGAAGGCAATGTAATTGGTGAAGACCGCTTTATCGGTTTATTCTCATCAAGCTTTTACAATAACAGTGCTACTGATGTACCTGTGTTAAAAAGTAAAATTAATCGCATTATGGAAATGTGTGATTTTGCTAAAGGTACTCACGCTTACAAAGCTGTTTTAAATATTTTAGAAACCTACCCACGTGATGAGCTAGTTCAAGCGCGCGAAGGTGAGCTACTTGAAGTTGCTATGGGTGTGTTACAAGTACAAGAGCGCGATATGTGCCGCTTGTTTGTACGTAAAGATGCGTATGGTCGTTTTTTATCTTGTATGGTTTATGTACCTCGTGAGCGTTATAACACGGCTCTTCGTCGTGAAACGCAAGATATATTAGCTAATGCATTTAATTCTGACGATAAAGTCGAATTTACTACTTATTTCTCTGAGTCAACACTGGCGCGTACTCATTACACCGTTCGTGTGACCGACAACAAGATCGAATATAACGTGAAAGACATCGAAAACAATTTAGTAGAAGCTGCACGTACGTGGGAAGATAAACTTCAATCTGCTCTTTTAGAGTCTGCTGGTGAAGCTCGTGGTAACGATTTAAATCGTAAATACTGTAACGCGTTTGCACGCTCGTACAAAGATGAAGTGCTTCCAAGTGCTGCGGTTGTTGATATTGAAAAGTTAGAACTACTTAGCGATGAAAACAAACTAGAAATGCTGTTTTACCGTCCTCAAGAAGAAGCAAACAGCAATATTGTACGATTAAGCTTATTCCATAAAGATGAGCCGATTCATTTATCTGATGTTATGCCAATGCTTGAAAACTTTGGCCTTCGCGTTGTTGGTGAAACACCATATTCAGTTAAAACTAGCGATGGTCGTATCAACTGGATCATGGACTTCTCGATGCTTATTGACAGCAAAGGGATGGCAGACTTTGATAAAATTTCAGCACGTTTTCGCGCTGCATTAACAAATGTGTGGGGCAACCGCCTTGAAAACGATGGTTTTAACCGTTTAGTGTTAATGGGTGGCCTAACTGGCCGCGAAGCCTCTATTTTACGTGCTTACGCTAAGTACATGCGTCAAATTGGTGTAACGTTCTCACAAAGTTACATTGAAAGCACATTTGCAAATTATCCAAACATTGCAGCGCAAATTGTTAATTTATTTGCTAAAAAGTTCTCAGTTAAGAGCCCAGCAAGTGCTAAAACACTTGAAAAGTTAAGTACGCAAATTTACTTAGAACTTGAAAATGTAGCAAACCTTGATGATGACCGCATTATACGTTTATACGTAGATATGATTGTTGCGACGCTACGTACCAACTATTTCCAAAAAGATGATGCAGGTCAGTTTAAATCTTATGTTTCGTTTAAAATACAGCCTAGCTTAATTCCTGATGTACCACTTCCACTTCCTGCGTTTGAGATCTTTGTTTATTCTCCGCGCGTTGAAGGTGTGCATTTACGTTACGGTAAAGTAGCGCGTGGTGGTCTGCGTTGGTCTGACCGTCGTGAAGACTTCCGTACTGAAGTACTTGGCTTAGTTAAAGCGCAACAAGTTAAAAATACAGTAATTGTACCTGTTGGCTCTAAAGGTGGTTTTGTATGTAAACAATTACCTAGTGAGCGCGAAGCGTTTATAAAAGAAGGCCAAGAGTGTTACAAAATTTTTATCCGTGGTCTTCTAGATATTACAGATAACATAGAGCGCGGTGAAGTAGTGCCAGCTCGAGATGTTGTTCGCCACGATGAAGATGATGCATACCTGGTGGTTGCAGCCGACAAAGGTACAGCTACGTTCTCTGATATCGCAAACGGCATAGCTAATGAATACAATTTCTGGCTAGGCGATGCATTCGCATCAGGTGGCTCGGTTGGTTACGATCATAAGAAAATGGGTATTACAGCTAAAGGCGCATGGGAGTCAGTTAAACGACATTTCCGTGAAATGGATATCGATTGTCAAACGACTGACTTTACAGTGGTAGCTATAGGCGATATGGCTGGTGATGTATTTGGTAATGGTATGTTGTTATCTAAGCATATTCGGTTACAAGTTGCCTTTAACCATATGCACATTTTTGTTGATCCAAACCCAGATGCTGCTACTTCTTACCCTGAGCGCGAACGTTTATTCAATATGCCGCGTTCATCGTGGGATGATTATAACAAAGAGTTAATTTCTGCCGGTGGTGGTGTTTTCTCTCGTGCAGCTAAATCAATTACGCTTAGCCCAGAAATGAAAAAAATGTTGGGCACTAAAAAAGCGAGTATGACGCCAAACGAATTAATAAAAGCATCGTTAATGATGGAGTTTGATTTACTGTGGAATGGCGGTATTGGTACATACATTAAAAACTCTAAAGAAACTGATGCAGATGTAGGGGATCGTGCAAACGATGCGTTACGTATTAATGGTAGAGATTTAGGCGCTAAAATTTTAGGTGAGGGGGGTAACTTAGGTACTACTCAACTTGGCAGAATTGAATTTGCAGCTAAAGGCGGTCGTGTTAATACTGACTTCATTGATAACGTAGGTGGTGTTGCGTGTTCAGATAACGAAGTAAATATAAAGATTTTACTTAATGGCCTAGTAGCTGAAGGTGACCTAACACGTAAACAACGTAATGAGCTACTTTACTCAATGACAGATGAAGTTTCTGAATTAGTATTAAAAGACTGTTACCGTCAAACACATACTATTTCAATTACGCAGTCTAAAGGAACTTCAACGCTCAAAGAAAAGATTCGCTTTATTCATGCGCTTGAAAAAGAAGGCAAGTTAAACCGTGCTATCGAATTTATTCCAAGTGATGAAGAATTGGCAGAACGCGCCGCTGCAGGTAAAGACTTAACTCGTCCTGAGCTTTCAGTGCTAGTGTCTTACGCAAAAATGGTATTAAAAGAGTCTTTAGTAAGTGATGAAATTACTGAAAACCCTTACTATCGCCAATTGCTTGTTAAGTCATTCCCACGTCCATTGCGTGAGAAGTTTAACGATGCGATGGATAATCACCCATTACGCAAAGAAATTATCGCTACTAAGCTAGCTAACAGCATTGTTAATGATATGGGTTTAAACTTCATGGTACGTATGCATGAAGAAACTGGTGCTAATGAAGCTGAGATAGCAATGTGTTACTCAATTGCTAGCGAAATATTTGAAATGCGTGAAACATGGTCTTCTATTAGTGCACTTGATAATAAAATACCAGCAGCAGTTCAAACTGAAATGCTTTACCAACTTCGTCGTACTGTGCGCCGAGCAACGCGTTGGTTCTTACGTCATCGTAATAAGTCACAAACGATTGAACAAGGAATTGAATTCTTTGCGCCAACCTTTAAAGATTTAAGCGATAACTTAAATACGTATATGATTGAAAAAGAAAATGATCGTATTGTAATTGAGGCCAATAAGTTAATTGACGCGGGCGTTCCAACAGATATAGCTAATCGTATTGTTTCTTTATCAAGCTTATTCTCTGTGATGGATTTAGCAGAAGTTGCGAATAGTTCAGGTAAGAGTATTTCGATGGTGTCCAATACTTACTTTAAACTAGGTGCAAGAATGGGTCTGCATTGGTTCTTAGAGCAAATAACTAAGCAACCAGTAGCAAATCATTGGCAAGCACTTGCTCGCTCGTCTTATCGAGAAGAGCTTGATTGGCAGCAACGTACGTTATCTGAAGTTGTATTAAATAGCTTTGAAGGTGATGAGAGCGATGTTGATAGTCAAATAGACGAGTGGATGGATAGCCAAGATTTATTACTTCAACGCTGGAAACAAATGCTGGCTGAGTTTAAAACATCACAAAGCCACGACTTTGCTAAGTTCTCGGTTGCACTTCGTGAACTTATGTTGTTAAGCCACAATTGTGATACGTCAGGAAAATAATTTAGCTTTAATCAGTTAATTGTTTAGTAAATAAATAACTGATTGTTAAAATTGTTATACAATACCTCAGCCTTGTCTGAGGTATTTTTTTGTCTAAAATTTAAAAAGAGGATTATATTGATGTTTTATGATTTAGCTCGCCGTTTTATGTTTACCCGTGATGCGGAGTGGGCGCATGAGTTTGCACTTAATAATCTTCGTCGTTTTGCTAATACGCCTCTAAATATAGCTTGGTCACAAAGTGTTTCAGATAAACCCGTAAACTTTTTAGGTCTTGAATTTAAAAATCCAGTAGGGCTTGCCGCTGGCCTGGATAAAAATGCAGAATGTATAGATGCATTTAGCCAAATGGGGTTTGGTTTTATTGAAGTTGGAACGGTTACACCGCGTCCTCAAGTTGGTAATGATAAGCCACGTATTTTTAGACTTCCAGAGTCAAACGCAATTATTAACCGTATGGGTTTTAATAATAAAGGTGTTGATAATTTAGTCGAAAATGTAAAAGCAGCAAAGTACAGTGGCATACTCGGTATTAATATTGGTAAAAATAAAAATACGCCTAACGAGCAAGGTAAAGATGACTATATTCATTGTATGCGTAAAGTATTTGAGCATGCCTCATACATTACGGTAAATATTTCATCACCAAATACCCCAGGGCTTCGTGATTTACAATATGGTGCTGCACTTGACGATTTGTTGCAAAGTCTTAAAAATGAACAGTTAGATTTAATTGCAAAGCATAATAAGCAAGTGCCTATGCTTGTAAAAATTGCACCGGATCTCGATCAAATACAAATAGAGCAAGTAAGTGAATCACTTTTAAATAATAAAATTGATGGTGTAATTGCCACAAACACAACGCTTGAACGAGCCGCAGTCATGGGGCAGCAATATGCACAAGAGGCGGGCGGTTTATCAGGTCACCCTGTTAGAATGCGCTCTACAGAGGTAGTAAGTGAACTAAAACGCTTAACACAAGGTAAGCTACCAATCATCGGAGTCGGCGGTATTGATGATGCTACATCTGCAAAAGAAAAGTTAGATGCAGGCGCAAATTTAGTTCAGGTTTATACTGGGTTCATCTACAAAGGTCCACAATTGGTAAAGTCGATCGTTAACGGCTTATAAGGATCAGTTATCTAAGCTTTTGATCGTTAGCTAAATGTTCTAAGCAAACATTTTAAAAGTGGTCAAAAGCGGTTATACTCTGAGCAATAATTATTCAACATACCCAAGGAGGAGTAAATGTTACAAGCATCAAAGCAATGGCAGTGGATTACTTGTCCTGATAAAAATCGTTTGTTACTTGATTTAAATGACGACATGCAATTATGCACGCCTTATAAATTAAGACAGCTCACCGATTCTGTTTTTAAAAATCCACGTTTTAGTCTCGAAGATGCTGCATTTTACGAACAAGTTTATAATTATCTGGACGGATTTGAATTGTGGTCAGCGGCTCAAATTTGTCAAATATCATTAAATGCAACTGCTGTTAAGTATCACTTAAAACCCGTTTTAGCAAAAAGTTGGTTTTTTGAAGAATACACAGGGACAGAGCCAAGTGTAGAGGCAATAGTAAAATTAACATCTAAAGCGCAGTCAGGTGATTTTTTAATTGTAGAGCATTGTCCTGATGCATCTATTTGTTTGAATTTAAGTGAAACCTTTAAATTAGACGAAAACTTATCTTTAGCGCAATTTGAAGTAATCCGTATTTTGAATAATCGAGTCCACCCCATCCTAAATCAGCAATATCAAAGTCAAACCGCCTAACCAAATTTAAGTCTTAAGCGTGTCTTTATGGCGTGTTTGTCGCCCAACCTATGTTATAATCCTGCGCAATTAGCTATTAAGGGTTATTACTTTGCAATTTATCGCACTTACTTCTATCGGAATCGAAAATTTATTGGTTGATGAACTAACAGAACTTGGCGCAACCGTGTCTAAGCAAACTGTTGGTTCTGTTCGTTTTGAGGCTGACTCATTACTTGCGCAAAAGGTTTGTTTATCAACTCGTTTTGCAACGCGTGTGCTTATGCTTATTGAAGAAAAAGAAGGCGTAGATGACAAAAATAGCCTGTATAATTTTGCGCGCTCGCAACCTTGGCAAGAATGGTTTGGACCTACGCAAACATTCGCTGTCGACTTCAACGGTACCAATGACTCATTAAAAAACACGCAATTTTCGGGTCTTGTAATCAAAGATGCAATTGTTGACTATTTTAATGATTTATACGAGCAACGTCCTAACGTTGATAAGCAAGATGCTAACGTGCGCGTAGTTGCACGATTAAATCGTTACGGCGTATCGATGTATATTGACTATTCAGGTCCTCGTTTGTCAGAACGTGGTTACCGTCAAGGCCAAGGTAAAGCGCCAATTAAAGAGCACTTAGCTGCTGCATTAATTAAGCGAAGTGGCTGGCTTGAAAATGTAAAACAGCCTTTATTTGATCCATGTTGTGGTGCGGGTACTATTTTGATAGAAGCTGCCGGTATGGCGCGAAATGAAGCGCCAGGATTATTCCGTGAAGGTTTTGCTTTTGAGCGTTTACCCAGTTTTAGAGCCGCTAAGTTTAAAGAGCTTAAAGAAGAGTTACTCGCTAATATTACTGATCCTAAATTGTGGTTAATTGGCCACGATTACGATGAGCAAGTATTAAGTAAAGCAATTGATAATGCTAAACGAGCAGAGCTTGACGACGTTATTAAGTTTAAGCAAAGTGATGCAACTAAACTTACAGCTGTTGCAAAATTACCGGGTGTTGTAATTTCAAACTTACCTTATGGTGAGCGTATTGGCTCTATGGCTGAGCTTGTTGATTTACACCGTAATTTAGGCGTTGGCTTTAAAAAACACTTCAATCACTGGAAACTTGCCTTACTTGGTATGGACGAGAGCCTATTTAAACTTTTAAAACTTGTGCGCCTTAAGCGTTATAAATTTAAAAATGGCCCGCTTGATGTAGAACTTAACTTATATCAATTAGATGATAAGCAAGTAAGTTTGACCACAGATGACAAAAAAGCACTCAATTTTGAAGGGTCAACGTCATTTGCAAATAGATTGAAAAAAAATAAGCAAGGCTTAAAAAACTGGCTTAAACAAAATAAAATAGATGCTTATCGCGTCTATGAAGCGGATATCCCTGAATACAATGTTGCTGTAGATATTTATGGCGACTCTGCTGTAATTTTTGAATATGCAGCGCCTAAAGAAATTGATGAAAAAACATCAGAAAAACGCCTGCAAGACGTAATAAGTTTAACGGCTCAACAGCTTGAGATTTCACCTGAAAACATTGCTGTAAAAGTACGTAAAAAGCAAAAGGGCGAAGATCAATATACAGCGATGGCCAAACAAAACCGGACTATGGTTGTTGAAGAGTTTGGTGCTAAGTTCAAAGTTAACTTATTTGACTACTTAGATACGGGCTTGTTTTTAGATCACCGTTTAATGCGCCGCTACATTCAAGAAAATGCTAAAGATAAACGTTTCTTAAACCTTTTTGCATACACAGGTACAGCTTCTGTACATGCTGCTCTTGGTGGTGCTAAAGCCATTACTACAGTTGATTTATCAAAGACCTACTTAAAATGGGGCCAAGATAACTTTGATTTAAATGGTATTAGTAATACACGATACCGCTTTGAACAAGCAGATTGTTTAAAATGGTTAGAGCACGCAACAGCGCAATACGATTTGATATTTTTAGATCCTCCAACGTTTTCAAACTCAAAACGAATGAAAGATGCATTTGATGTTCAGAGCGATCATATTAAATTATTAACGTGGGTAAAAAAGATTTTAAGCCCATCGGGTACGTTGATTTTCTCTAATAACAAACGTGGCTTTGTTATAGATGAAGTTGGTCTGATTGGTTTAGGTTTAAAAGCCGTTAATATTTCAGATAAAACGTTATCACCAGACTTTAAACGTAATAAAAAAATCCATAATAGCTGGCTAATCACACATGGCTAATTGGGTTTTATACCACACTGATGGTTGCCACTTGTGCGAGCAAGCTGAGCAACTTATCACTGAGGTACTTTGTGATACTAGCGAGTTATTACTAATCGATATTATGACTGATGAGCAGCTTATAGCTGAGTATCAAATTACTATTCCTGTATTAAAAAGTGAAAAAGGCGAGCAATTATTTTGGCCTTTTACTTTAAACTCTGTGCGCGAATTTTTAGCACAAGCAGAATAAGAGCAAATAAGAACTATGGATTTAATTAGAATTTTAAAAGCACAACTTGCTTTTGGTACACATGCTTTGCTTAACAAAGCAGATGCCGTTATAGAAAGTGGCGAAAGAGTGTGTGTTGTTGGTAGAAATGGCGCAGGTAAATCAACTTTATTAAAAGTACTTGATGGACAAGTTGTTTTAGATGATGGCGAAATAAATCAGCTAGGTGGCATTCGAATTTCTCGCTTAGAGCAAGATCCACCAAAAGGTGCAAGCGGCACCGTATTTGATTACGTTGCACAAGGTATGCCTGAGATTGCAAACTTACTAATTGATTTTCATCATGTTAGTAACGAGCTTCAAACAGAGTGTAACGATAAGTTATTAAATAAACTTGAACGTTTATCAAATCAACTAGAAGCAGCTGATGGCTGGCGCTTTGATAGCCGCATTCAATTAGTTTTGACACAATTAGAACTAACCCCAGAAGCTAAACTTGAGTCTCTTTCTGGTGGTTGGTTACGTAAAGTAGCACTTGCACGTGCACTTGTAAGTGAGCCTGATTTATTATTACTAGATGAGCCAACAAACCATTTAGACATGGCAAGTGTAATGTGGCTTGAACAGTTTTTAAAAGAATTTAAAGGCGGTATTGTATTTATATCGCATGACCGTGCGTTTATTCGTGCTGTTGCTACGCGTATTTTAGATTTAGACCGTGGTAAGCTTATTTCGTACCCAGGCGATTACGCTACTTATTTAGAACAAAAAGCGCATGATCTGAAAGTTGAAGAAGCTCAAAATGCATTGTTTGATAAACGCTTAGCCGAAGAAGAAACGTGGATTCGACAAGGTGTTAAAGCACGTAGAACGCGTAACGAAGGTAGAGTTCGTGAGTTAAAGCAGCTTCGTACCGAGCGCAAACAACGTGTTGACCAAGTTGGTAAAACTGATTTCAATATTGAAACAGCAGACCGCTCTGGCAAGTTAGTATTTGAAGCTCAACATCTTTGTCATGCATTTAAAGACAAAGTTATTGCTGATGATTTTTCTACACTTGTAATGCGTGGTGATAGAATCGGCTTAGTAGGCCCAAATGGTATTGGTAAAACAACACTATTAAAGCTAATGTTTGGTGATTTAGAACCAGATAGCGGTATAACTAAGCAAGGTGTTAATTTAGAATTTGCTTACTTTGACCAATATCGTGAAAAGCTTGATGAAGAAGCAACAGTTCAAGATAACGTCGCCGAAGGTAAACAAGAAGTGATGATGGGCGGCCGCTCACGTCATGTTTTAGGTTATTTGCAAGACTTTTTATTCCCGCCAGCACGTGCTCGAACCCCTGTTAAAGCACTCTCTGGTGGTGAAAAAAACAGATTACTATTAGCTAAATTGTTTTTAAAACCGTCTAATATACTTGTTCTCGATGAGCCAACAAATGACTTAGACATTGAAACGTTAGAGTTACTAGAGGACATCATTAATCAATACCAAGGTACAGTGCTGATTGTAAGCCATGACCGTGAATTTATTGATAATACATGTTCAAGTGTATGGGCGTTTGAAGGTAACGGTAAAGTTACAGATATTGTAGGTGGTTATAGCGACTATGAGGCTTACGTTAACTACTTAGCTGAACAAGAAAAAAAAACTCAGCAACAACCAGTAAAAAAAGTTGAAAAAGTGGTCGCTCCAGTTGCCAAGCCAGCAGCTAAGACTAATAAACTCTCTTACAAATTAAAACTTGAATTAGAGCAACTACCGAATAAAATGGAAAAACTAGAAGCTGAAATTGAAGCTCAACAAGCTGTAGTTAGTGACTCAGACTTTTTTAAACAAGAGAGTGATGTAACAACTAAAGCATTGAACCATTTGGCACAACTTGAGTCTGACCTTGAAGCTGCGCTTGAGCGCTGGGAAGAACTTGAAGAATTACAGAATCAGTAGTAAGGACTAAAATGAAATATAAATTACTCGCTGCCAGTATTTTAGCGACATTAAGCACTACAGCAACAAGTGCAACGTACCAGTTAAGTGAATTAGGGACTCTTGAAGACGCTAAATACTCTTATGTAACAGATGTAAGCGAAAGCGGGCATATTATTGGTTTTGCAAATGGTTTATACAATTTACCTATTGATATCAGCTATATTGATTTCACAGAAAATATTATTGAAAATAACTACGACAATACAGAAGCTGCATTTGAATTAAGTGATAAAGAAATTACCTTTACACTTGATGACATTGAAAATAATGATGCTGTACTCACTAATGCTGATGCGCATACTTTCATGGTTAGTTTTTTATCTTCAATTTCTACAAATTTTGAATATCAGAAATTAAGCTCATTAGTTGGCATAAAGTACAATGACACACAAGTTACAGAGCAACCATTATTTGATGTTGAATCTGTTGATTATGATGGGTTAACACGTTCTACGACTAACCTTTTTAATGCTGTAAGTGAAGACGGCGTTACGGTTGGTTGGGGTAGCGCTCCATACGATAAAGTGTCTTTTACACCCGATGGTGATGATGAAGCAGAAACATGGTTTACTCATGAATTTATAGAGCGTGGGATTGTAATAAGCGCTGATGGCATGATCAAAGTTCCATTAGAACCAGAGTTTAATGAATACGGCGGCACAAGTCGTGCTAACGATATTGTTAAAACAAACAGTGGATATACTGTTGTAGGTAATATGTCTACAAGTATCCCTGACGACAGACAAGATAATATTGATGATAACTGTGATAATGAAGGTGAACCGGCATCAGTGTGTATTAATTTATTAAATACTAATATTTCACGAGGTTTATTTAATAAACGTGCTGTTAAATGGGAGCTTGACGAATCACTGAATGTTATTTCTGTTAAAGAGCTTGGTTTAGCGCTTACACCTGATGAAGGTGAGACTGAAGATGACGCTTTTACAAGTACTGCTTTAGCAGTAAATAGTAACGGTATAATTGTAGGTTCATCGAATACGCGTTATTACAAAAATGACGATACGATCCTTACAATGCCAGTTTATTTTAAAGACGGTGCAGTTACTGATTTTATTGATCAAGAAGATGATTGGCAGGCTGGTAAATCAATTGCAATTAATGATAATGATGTAATTACAGGTTATGCGACTAAGCGTATTGAAGGCACTCTACGTAATAAACTTTTCTATCATGATATAGCAACCGGTAATACCGTTTTTCCAACCGACTACTTTTCAAGTTCAAGCTCTTACGGTAACGATATAAATAATCAAGGTTATATTGTTGGTGAAGGTGAAGTGGGGGTTTCCGATAATACACGTCGTAAAGAAGCATTTATTTATAAAATTGGTGAAGATAAAATCACTAATTTAAACGATTTACTGCCTTGTTTTGATACCGATGGCGAAACTAATTACGCTTATACAATGGCCGAAGCCACATCTATTAACGAAAATAATGAAATATTTGGTACTGCGACCAAGACAGTTGAAAAGCTAGATTCTTTAGGTGGTGTAGTAACTGATGTAAATGGTGAAATTGAATATGAGAGCATTGCAGTTGCAGTTAAACTAACGCCAATCGCAAATGGTGAAGTAGAAAACTGTGCTCCACCAGAGGCTGAAGTCTATGAGCGTAACTCTGCTAGCTTCCCTTGGTATACATTATTGCTATTACCATTAGTTGGCTTAAGACGTATATTTCGCTTTTAAAGTTTACTAATATTGATTATAAAAAACCAACTTAATAAAGTTGGTTTTTTTTCGTCTATAATATTTTATAAGATTAGGATTGCCGTGAATCTTATAATTATTATTTAGCTTTAACGCTACTAATTATTTCGCGATAACCATGCCTTCTTAACAGAACGGCGCCAAATAATATCAATACCAAAATAGCCGATAATTGATGCAATAGAAGCACATACTAATGAACCGAGTAAAAAAGCAGGACCAATAGTTTCTATGCTCTCTAGAAACCAAGACCAACTAGCTTCAAATACAAAGTGTTGCTCCGGCTGATTAAGTATTAATGTCCCGACTAAGTATGAGCCATAAAAAATAGGTGGCATAGTCAGAGGGTTTGTAAGCCATACTAATGCAACTGAGATAGGTAAATTAACCCTAAATAATATAGCGCCGGCTGCTGCTAAAACCATTTGAAAAGGAACAGGGATGAAAGCAAAAAATAACCCGACTGCAAATGCACCCCGAGCAGAACGTCTATTTAAATGCCAAAGATTTGCATCTTGTAAAAGGCGTCCAAATATCCTTAGTGATTTATGATGTCTAATTTTATTTGGATCAGGTAAAAATCTTTGGATCGTTTTTTTAGCCATTTAAAGCAACCATTTACATCAGTGTGGATAAGTCTTGGGTTTGTAATTGGCTGTATAGCAACCGTATTTTATTATCAAACTCTCGAATTTACAGTATTCACAATTTTCATTGTTATAGTGAGCGCTTATTTTAAGCCGTTTTTAACCGTATTGTTAGGCTTTATTTGTGCAATTTGCTTCGTTGGTATGCATTATTACGTTTTTTATAGTTTTGAAATACCAAAACCGGATGAAAAGTATGCACTTGATTCTACATTAATTGTTGAAGAGGTTATTTCTGACAAAAAACCTCAATATATTAAAGTTAAAATAGTGGCATTAGAAGGGAGTAATTTTTTGGATTTTAGAGCACCCAAAGCAATGCTCAGTGTTAATTCTGCACAGCCTTTAATAGTAGGTGATGAATTTTCTGCTTTAATTCATTTAAAACATTTTCGTAGTAATAAAAATTTTAATGTATTTGATAATGAACGTTATGCTTTTATAAATAGAATATTATTTAAAGGTAAAGTGCTTAATAAAAATCTTAATATTATAAATAGCGACAAACAAAGCATAATTTTAGATTATCAACACTTCCTTAAAAACACTTATACGGATACAAAATTACAGTGGCTCTATTATGCATTGCTGAGCGGTGAAAAATCGTTGATGAGCTACGCTGATAAACAATTAATGCAATCTCTTGGGTTAAGTCATTTACTTGCTATATCGGGGTTACATATTGGTTTGATTTTTAGCTTCGGTTATCTTGTTACTCGATTCATATTTTCAAAAATTAATTTATCAATTGAGCAATCATCTAACCTTACTCTTTATTACAGTCTATTCGGATTTCTAGCTGCCCTTGTTTATGTATACTTAAGTGAATTTATAGTATCGGCAACGCGAGCGCTTATTATGCTCGGATGTTATCTTTTACTTTATTTCCTAGCTAAGCAGCCATTGCGTTGGCGTAGTATTTTATTTGCCTTAGTTATTGTTCTTATTGTTAACCCATTTAATTTACTCAACCCAGGACTCTATTTTTCATTTTTAGCGGTAGCTATAATTTTTACTGTTATTAATAAATTACCAATATTAAATACACGGATAAAAAATAAAGTTATTTCACTGTTTGTTATTCAAATAGCGTTATTTATTGGTTTATTGCCACTTTCACTCTATTTTTTTAATGGGGTAAGTATTGCAGGTTTGATAATAAACTTAATTGCTATACCGCTGCTTTCAATCATTATCTTACCTTTTTTAATTGTTTTTACATTACTGAGTATCTTTTTAGATATAAGTATTTTAATAAATTTGTTCGATACTGGTTTATACGCATTATTTCAATTACTTTATGAAATACCAGAATCGTTAAGATGGATAACGACTGGCAGAATTGACTCAATATTTGTCGTTTTTACTTATATTATTATGTTGATGGTTTATTTTCTTCCTTATAAATGGCTCGCTTTTATTCCAGCAATAACGCTTTTATTAAATTATTGGCTAACAGAAAAGTCTAAGTGGCAACTACATGTATTTGATGTAGGGCATGGGCTTATGGCATTAATTGAAAAAGATAAACAAGTGCTTATTTATGATTTTGGCCCCAGTTATTTCAATCGCTTTAGCCGTACGCGAAGTATTTTATTGCCTTATATTAAAGCAAATAATTTAACAGTGAAAACGGCGATTCTAAGTCATGAAGATAATGATCACGCTGGGGGATTACAGCATTTCATAGATGCTGGCTTTGGTGAAACATTACAACAATTTCATCCTAAAAATACACATAATGTATGTGAAGTCATAAACATTGATTTTGCTGGATTAAAAGTACAAAGCTTTAGTACAAAAGGGTTTGGAAATGAAAATGATGATTCATGCGTTGTTAGGGTATCAGATAATACTCATAGCGTGTTACTTACCGGTGATATATCAAAGGCGCGTGAAGCATCGCTATTAGCGGATAATAAATCGTTGAAAAGTACAGTAATGTTAAGCCCGCATCATGGCAGCGATACATCATCAAGTGTTAATTTTATAAATAACGTTGCTCCCCAAGTAGTTATTCATTCAAGTGCCTATAAAGGGCAATGGGAATTCCCCAAGCCTCTTGTCGTCGAACGTTATAACCAAATAAACGCTCAGCAATTTACGACAGGCGTTGAAGGGCAAATTAGTATTAAATTTTATGCAAAGAATTTGGCTATAGAAACAGCAAGAAGGCAGGAAAGTTACTGGTTTATCAAAGATTGACGTTTAGTTTTATCTCATCGGAGGATACAATACAGATTGTTACTGTATTTAGAGAGTGTTATGGATCAAAGTACTACACAAATTTATAAACGTCTTGTCTCGTATGTTGGCACCTACAAAAGCGTCGCATTTGTCGCAATTATTGGGATGATAGGCTATTCAGCAATGGATGCTTTATTTATTCAATTAATGAAGCCGTTTATTGATCAAGGTTTGAACCAGCGTAATACAGAAGTTTTAAAGTACGCTCCTTTTGTCGTTATCGCGTTAGTTCTAGGGCGTGGTGTTTTTAACTTTATGTCTTCTTACTGCTTAAGTTATGTAGGCTCCCAAGTTGTACGCTCTTTACGCCAAGAGTTATTTGAGCACATATTGCACTTACCCGTTTCTTTTCATGACAAAAACTCAACGGGGGATTTAATTTCAAAAATCACATTTGATACAGAACAAGTTCAACAAGCGATTACTAAAGCCTTGCTAATAGTTGTACGTGAAGGGGCATTTGTTGTATTTTTACTTGCAGTTATGTTTTATACCAGCTGGAAATTATCACTGATATTTTTAGTGATCATCCCACTTGTTGCTATTATTGTCGCTGTCGTTTCTAAACGTTTTCGCCACATTTCTAAAAATATTCAATCGGCCATGGGGCAAGTTACCCGTAGTTCAGAACAAATGCTCAGTGGACATAAAGTCATTCATGGCTTTGGCGGGCAAGAACAAGAAATAAATCACTTTTCAAAAATCAACAATCATAATCGCCAACAGCGTATTAAAATGGATGCAACTAAAGCGCTTAGTGTGTCTATAATTCAAATTTTAGCGGCAAGTGCCATGGCAGTTATTTTGTGGGCGGTGTCGTTGCCATCAATGATTGATACGATTACATCTGGTGACTTCATGGCATTAATTGCCTCAATGATGATGTTATTACGTCCGCTAAAACAACTTGCCAATGTGAATAGTGATATGCAACGTGGTATCTCTGCAGCGCAAAGTATATTTTTAGTTTTAGACGAAGAAATGGAAAAAGATACAGGCACTGTTTCGGTTGATAAAGTTAAAGGTTTAATTGAAGTTAAGAACGTAACCTTTAAGTACCCAACTAAAGATGAAGCCGTATTAAACGATTTGTCGCTAACGATTGAGGCGGGTGAAAGTATTGCCTTAGTAGGGCGCTCAGGCTCTGGTAAGTCAACAATTTCTAACTTGTTACCCCGCTATTATGATTTAGAACTACCGAGTGAAATTTTACTTGATGGCATAGCACTGCAGGACTATAAATTAACTGATCTGCGTCGCCAATTTGCTTTAGTGTCTCAGCAAGTTGTGTTATTTAACGATACGATTGCCAATAATATTTGTTATGGCATAAAGCACGATGTGTCTGTTGCAGAGTTAGAGCAAGTTGCCAAACAAGCGCACGTGTGGGAATTTGTTAAAGACCTGCCTGAGCAATTAAACACCATGGTAGGCGAAAATGGGGTAATGCTCTCCGGTGGCCAACGCCAGCGAATAGCGATAGCGCGTGCAATATTAAAAGATGCACCTATTTTGATTTTAGATGAGGCAACATCAGCACTTGATACCGAATCAGAAAAGCTTATTCAGCAAGCGTTAGAAACGCTAATGAAAGATAAAACCTCTATTGTTATAGCACATCGCTTATCTACTATTGAAAACAGTGACAGAATTTATGTTATTGATAACGGTCGTGTGATAGAAAGTGGCGATCATAGTAGCTTATTAGCAAATGACGGTACTTATTCAGCACTTTGCAAAATGCAGTTTGGTGATCAGGCGTGAGCAAAATAGAGCAAAGCTGGTATAAACCATTTGGTCTAATTACTTTACTGTTATTACCATTAAGTGCTTTGTTTTGGGTTGTATCGTCATTTCGAAAATACTTATACAGCGCTAAAATACTTAAATCTTTTGAGTGCAAAACGCCTGTAATTGTAGTTGGCAATATAAGCGTTGGCGGTAATGGTAAAACGCCTTTTGTTTTGTGGCTGTATAGTCATTTAACACAGCAAGGTTTATCAGTGGGTATTATTAGTAGAGGTTATGGTGGGCAATCAGATAATTACCCGCTGTTAGTCACTTCAGTTGTTGACGCCCAACAGGCTGGAGATGAGCCTGTACTTTTATACCATCGTTTAAAGTGCCCAATAGCAGTTGGCCCTAATAGACAACACAATATCGATTTATTAGAAAAAAATTATACGCTAGATGTCATTATTTCTGATGATGGGATGCAGCATTATAAAATGCCTCGTAGCATTGAGTGTTGTATTGTTGATAGTGAACGCCGCTTTGGTAATGGTTTTGTTATGCCCGCAGGGCCACTACGCGAAACAACTAAACGCTTACAAAGTGTTGATATAGTAATTGAAAATGGCGGTGAGGCTAATAATAGCTACGTGCTGCAAGTAAGTAACCTTCGCTTAGTTAATTCAAGTGATGATGCAAAAAGTAACGTAAGCGAGGCGCATGCAATAAGTGCAATTGGGAACCCTAAACGGTTTGAAAACTCATTAGAAGCACAAAATATTAAGCTATTGTCGACTCATCACTTTAGAGATCATTATGCTTATACAGCAGATGATTTTATTCAGTTTGGTGATGATTGCATTATAATGACCGAAAAAGACGCGGTTAAATGTAAGTCCTTTGCAAAACCTAATTGGTATTATTTACCTGTAGATGCAGAGCCTTCCGATAGCGTAATAAACACATTAAATTCATTATTAAAAGAAAAAGGAATACTCAATGGCCTTTGATACAAAATTACTCGAGATAATTGCCTGCCCAGTTTGTAAGGGTAAATTACGCTTTGATAGAGAAAACAACGAACTAATTAGTACTGCAGCTAAGCTTGCTTACCCCGTTCAAGATGATATTCCAGTATTGCTTGAAAACGAAGCACGTGAGTTATCTTTAGAAGAGGTTGAAAAGTGGAATTCGTAGTTGTAATTCCTGCACGTTTTGCATCAACCCGACTACCTGGTAAGCCGCTTGCTGATATTTGCGGTAAGCCAATGGTTCAACATGTTTACGAAAAAGCATGTTTATCAGGTGCAAGTAAAGTGGTTATAGCAACCGATCATCAAAAAGTGTTTGATGCAGTAAGTTTATTTACTAGTGATGTTGTAATGACTCGCGAAGATCACCAATCGGGTACTGAGCGTTTAGCCGAAGTAGTTGATTTACTTGATCTCGACAGCAATACAATTGTGGTTAATGTACAAGGCGATGAGCCCTTACTTGCGCCAGAAAACGTATCTCAAGTTGCTGCACTATTAAGTGATTCAACAGCACCAATGGCAACGTTAAGTGTTGCTATTGAAGAGCGTGATGAAGTATTTAATCCTAATGCCGTTAAAGTGGTTAGCGATATAAATAAAAATGCGCTGTATTTTTCTCGTGCAAGTATTCCGTTTGATAGAAGCACAATGATGAATGACAGCAGTGCTCTTAATTTAGCGCCATTTCAGCGCCACGTAGGTATTTATGCGTACAGAGCGGGTTTTATTAAACAATATATAGAATTGAGCGTATCGCCACTTGAGCTACTTGAATCGCTTGAGCAGTTACGTGTGTTGTATCATGGTTATAAAATCAAAATAGAACAAGCTCAAATAGCCCCTCATGCAGGTGTCGATACGCCCGATGACTTAGCGAAAGTGATAGGGCATATTAAAAGTACAAGCGCGTGAGTGAACAAGTAAGTAAAATATTAAAAATCGTTTTTACACATAACGATTTTTATATTTTAGAAAAGCCAGCGGGTCTTAATTTTCATTCGGAAGAGGGCCCCGGCTTTGTTGTGTTAGCCGAACAACAATTAGCGCAAAAGCTTTATGCCGTTCATCGTTTAGATAAAGTGACATCAGGGCTGATTATTTTAGCGCGAAACAAAGCCGCTGCGGCCAGCTTTACTGTTATGTTTACTGAGCATGCGATTGCTAAATTTTATTTAGCGATTAGTGACGCTAAACCAAAAAAGAAGCAAGGTTGGATTAAAGGCGATATGGCTAAATCTCGCCGTGGCTCGTTTAAGTTACTAACGAGTAAGCTTAACCCTGCAATCACCCGATTTTATTCGCTAAGTTATAAGCCGGGATTTAGAGGGTATATTTTAAAGCCTTATTCAGGAAAGACGCATCAATTAAGAGTGGCACTAAAAAGTATTGGCTCTGCTATTTTAGGCGATGCAATGTATTCAGGCACGCCATCAAATCGTACCTATTTACATGCATATGCATTGAGCTTTTTATGGCTAGGTGAACAAATACAGCTAACTTTATTACCCGATAATGGTGATGAGTATTTGGCGTTAATTAAACATCAAGATTTTCAAGCATGGCAATCGCCATGGCAACTGGATTGGTAAATGAGCGAAAAAGTTACAGATATACGTTTTGGTGGTATTAAACGTTTATATGGTCATCAACAGTTTGATTGGCTTCAAGAAGCACATTTTTGTGTAGTAGGGATTGGTGGTGTAGGGAGCTGGACAGCAGAAGCACTTGCACGTACTGGTGTTGGTAAAATAACATTGATTGATTTGGATGATATTTGCGCAACTAACGTCAATAGACAAATTCATGCGTTAACGGGCACTATTGGTCAAGCTAAAGTAGATGCAATGAAAGCGCGCTGCGAGCTTATTAATCCAGAGTGCCAAATTAATGTAATAGATGACTTTATTACGCTTGATAATATTCAAGAGCATATTCAAGGTTTTGATTATGTAATTGATTGTATTGATGCAGTTAAAGAAAAAGCAGCGTTAATTGCTCACTGTAAACGTAATAAACTACCTATAATTACAACTGGTGGTGCTGGCGGGCAAACAGATCCTAGCCAAATAACGTTTGGTGATGTAGCCAAAACTACGCAAGACCCATTGCTTGCAAAAGTACGTTATATTTTGCGTAAGCAATATAATTTTAGTAATAATCCTAAACGTAAATTTAATATTGATTGTGTTTACTCAACAGAGCAATTGGTTTACCCAGGAAGCGATGGCAGCGTATGTCATGCAAAGCAAAGTGCTGATGGCTCGATGAATATGGATTGTAATAATGGTTTTGGATCTGTGACTATGATCACAGGAAGCTTTGGCTTTTTTGTTGCGGCAAAAGCGGTGCGTAAATATCTAGATAAAAAACAACGCTCGCAAGCTTAGTTTTTGCTAACTAAGCTTTTGTTGTGCCATGGTTTGTATTTTATCAACCATGGCTTTAATACCATTACCACGTGATGCGCTTAAGTGGCTTATAAGGCCGAGCTTTTCAAATTCTTCATACGCATTTTTATTCACTACTTGCTCTGGTGTGAGGCCATTGTAAAGCGCTAAAATAATGGCTAATAATCCTTTTACTATACGTGTATCTGAGTCACCAATTACAACAAGTGTATTTTCTGTTAAATCAAATTCAACAAACATCCATACTTTGCTTTCACAGCCTGGTACAAGTGCATCATCAGTCTTCAAAACATCAGCTAAAACAGGTAAAGTTTTTCCTAAAAGCATTATCTCACGATATTTTTGCTGCCAAGCGGGCGCATTTTTTATAGATTCTGTGACTTTGTTAAACGTATTTGTCATGAGTTATCCTAATTAATTCTATTAAAGTGACGTTTAGTCCAGTAAAGCGATACATTTTTTAAGTGAATCAATGAATATATCTACATCTTCATAGGTATTATAAAAACAAAAGCTCGCTCTTAGCGTTCCATTAAGCCCTAAATGTGTCATTAATGGCTGTGTACAATGGTGTCCACTCCTTACTGCAACCCCGTAACCGTCAAGTAAAGTTGCCAAATCATAAGGATGTTCATCATTTAAGTTGAAGCAGAGTGTACCAATATTGTCAGATAGGTTGCTATATATTGTAATGCCATCAACCTTTACCAATTTTTGAGCTGCATAACTAAACAATTTTTGCTCATATTGCTGGATTTTTGCGTGATCTAATTCATTTAAATAGTCTAATGCGGCACCAAAGCCTAAAACTCCAGAGATATTTGGTGTTCCAGTTTCAAATTTTGCAGGCGCAGGACGATAAGTACTGTGAGTTAAGTACACTTTATCGATCATTTCCCCACCTGATTGGTAAATCTCAAGGGTATTCAATTGCTCATATCGACCATAAAGTACACCTAATCCTGTTGGACCGAGCATTTTATGGCTTGAGCAGACATAAAAGTCACAGTTTAATTCACGTAAATTGGGTTTTAAATGCAGTGCACCCTGTGCACCATCCACTAGAACAAGAGAATTGACGTCTTTTGCAGCTCTAATAAGTGGTTTTAAATCGGTGATATTACCCAGTGTGTTAGATGCTTGTGTAATAGCTAATAGGGTAGGTTTTGTTTCTTTTATAAATTCACAGCATTCTTTGGTGTTCAGCGTGCCATTTTTATTTAGTGGAAGCGCTATTAATTTAGCACCCGTTTGTTGACTCACTATTTGCCAAGGCACTATGTTTGCATGATGCTCAAGCGGAGATATCATTATGGTATGACTTTCATTTAAGCGCTTTTTTAATCCGTTAGCGACCAAGTTAATGGCTTCTGTAGCGCCTTTAGTCCATACAATCTCTTTACTAAATACATTGAAATACTCTGCAGTTTTATCCCGTACTTGTTCATATGCATAAGTTGCTTGCTCGCTAAGTGTATGGCGTCCACGGTGTACATTAGCGTTTTGAAACGTATAGAATTCAGTAATTGTATCTATAACTGATTGAGGCTTTTGTGAGGTTGCTGCTGAGTCTAAATAAACAAGCGGGCAGCCGTTTATTGTTTGATTTAATGTTGGGAAGTCGTTTCTAATTTTATTTATATCAAACTTTAAAGCAAGCATGGCTCATCTACATAGTGTTTTTAAGGCAGGAATTGTAATCGGTTTATGATAATTCTCAAGTGTTGTTAATAAAAAAGGCCGCAAAATGCGGCCTTTTTAAACTAACCAACGTTAATTAACGCTTGTCAGTTGATACGTAGTCACGTTGAGTGTAACCAGTATAAAGTTGACGAGGGCGGCTGATCTTATGACCAGGTTGAGATAGCATCTCATCCCAGTGAGTGATCCAACCAACAGTACGTGCCATTGCAAAGATTACAGTGAACATGCTTGTTGGAATACCAATCGCTTTTAAGATAATACCAGAGTAGAAATCTACATTAGGGTATAGTTTTTTCTCTACAAAGTATGGGTCTTCAAGCGCAATTTGCTCAAGCTTCATAGCAATATCAAGAAGTGGATCTTGGATATTCAGCTCAGCTAAAACTTCGTGACACGTTTGACGCATTACTGTAGCGCGTGGGTCAAAGTTTTTGTAAACACGGTGTCCAAAGCCCATAAGGCGGAAAGGGTCAGCTTTATCTTTAGCTTTAGCTACGTATTCATCAATACGGTCAACAGAGCCAATCTCTTCTAACATGTTTAAACATGCTTCATTAGCGCCGCCGTGAGCAGGGCCCCATAAAGATGCAATACCAGCTGCAATACATGCATACGGGTTAGCACCAGATGAACCAGCAAGACGAACTGTTGAAGTTGATGCATTTTGTTCATGATCTGCATGAAGCATAAAGATTTTATCCATTGCCTTAGCAGTAACAGGATTAACTTTATATTCTTCAGCAGGTACAGAGAACATCATGTGTAAGAAGTTTTCTGCGTAGCTTAAATCGTTACGTGGGTATACAAACGGTTGGCCGATATTTGTTTTATAAGCCATTGCCGCGATTGTTGGTAACTTAGCAACAAGCTTAATTGCGCTTGTTTTACGTTGTTCAGCATCAGTAATATCAAGGTCTTCATGATAGAAAGATGATAATGCACCCACTACACCACAAAGCATTGCCATTGGGTGAGCGTCAAAGCGGAAACCTTGGAAAAAGTTAGCAATCTTCTCGTCAAGCATAGTGCTTGTAGTGATTTCATTCTTAAAAACTTCATATTGTTCTTTAGAAGGTAACTCACCATTTAAAAGTAAGTAACAAAGTTCAATGTAATTTGAGTCTTCAGCTAATTGCTCAATTGGGTAACCGCGGTGAAGTAATACACCTTTACCACCATCGATATAGGTGATTGCAGATTCACAAGAACCAGTCGACATGAAACCTGGGTCATAAGTAAAGTGACCGTGTGAACCTAACGTACGTACGTCGATTACATCTTGGCCAGCAGTGCCTTGATAAATTGGAAGTTCGATTGGATCTAGTCCATCAATTTGGACTGTGGCTTTTTTATCTGCCATCGTTATGTATCTCCTATTAAGATATCTATTCTGATTTTTAGATTTTAAAGTTCTGAAATCTGTTTTAAGCACATCTTTTCATTTTAACGTGAAAGAGGGGGTTAAAGTCAATTTTTATAAACATTATGCATATATGTATAATAAATATTCGGTATTAATTAAATATAATACTATTGGCTAATTCGCAAACATCTCTAAATAAACAAGAATTGTAAAAAGCCCTGTGGGTATATATACTAACGGTGGTTTTAAACCGTATTGTATTTGGGTAAACATATTCTTAACAGCTTAAAATTTACAGGTTTGTGAACTTTAATTGTTTTGGTACGTTTATTTTGATAGTTCCATCAGTAATATTTGGTGGGTTTTTAGAAAAACAAGTAGATGAGCTCCACTGTGAGCAAGATGGGCAAGTAACTGTGAAAAAGCAAAGACCTGTAAATCTAGATCTAACAACTATATCTATGCCGGCAACGGCTAAAGCTTCAATTTTTCACCGCGTCACCGGTGTTGCATTATTTTTTGCTTTAACGTTTGTCATTTGGGCTTGGTCTGAGTCTCTCTCTTCAGCTGAAAGTTTTGAATTCGTCAAGGGTCTGTTTAACGGATTCATTGCCAAATTTATAGCTTGGGGCACTGTTTCTGTATTAGGTTATCACCTTATTGGTGGTATCCGTCATATGATTATGGATATGGGACATTGGGAAGAACTTGAATCAGGTAACCTCAGCGCTAAAGTTTCAATGGCTCTTGGTGTTGTGTTTGCCGTATTGGCAGGGGTGTGGATATGGTTTTAAATCAAGCAACTCTAAAACGTGATGGTGTACAAGACTTCGTATCTTTACGTACCACGGCATTAATAATCAGCGCTTACGCGATTTTTATTATCGGCTATTTTTTAGCGACGCCAGAAGTCACTTTCGAAGCCTGGACAGGCCTCTTCTCTAACCTAGCAATGAAAGGGTTTACGTTAATTACCCTTGTTTGCATTATGGTTCATACCCGCATTGGCCTTTGGCAAGTTCTTACAGACTATGTTAAGTGCGCAAAGCTTCGTGCAGTTTTAGGTTTTGTATTAAACCTAATGGCCGTTGCTTACGTAGCTATTGGTCTAATCGTATTATGGGGTGTTTAAGTGAAATATTCTGTTCGTGAATTTGACGCCGTAGTAATTGGTGCAGGTGGTGCAGGTATGCGCGCTGCTTTAGCAATTACAGAATCTGGCAAAACGTGTGCATTAATATCTAAAGTATTTCCAACGCGCTCACACACTGTATCTGCTCAAGGCGGTATTACGGTTGCGCTTGGTAATTCACACGAAGATAACTGGGAATGGCATATGTACGATACCGTTAAAGGTTCCGATTTCATCGGTGACCAAGACGCTATTGAATACATGTGTCAAACTGGCCCAGAAGCTATTACTGAATTAGAAAACATGGGTTTACCATTTTCTCGTTTTGAAAATGGCCGTGTTTACCAACGTCCTTTCGGTGGTCAATCGAAAAACTTTGGTGGTGAACAAGCCGCACGTACTGCAGCAGCTGCTGACCGTACAGGCCATGCTTTATTACACCTTCTTTATCAACAAAACGTTAAAAACAAAACAAATGTATTCTCTGAATGGTATGCACTTGATTTAGTTAAAAACGATAATGGTGATGTAGTAGGGTGTACTGCAATTGAGATTGAGACAGGTGAAGTTACCTTCTTTAAATCTAAAGCTGTTGTATTAGCTACTGGTGGTGCAGGTCGTATATTCGCATCAACCACTAATGCTCACATTAACACTGGTGACGGTGTTGGTATGGCAACACGTGCTGGTATTTCTATGCAAGACATGGAAATGTGGCAGTTCCACCCAACGGGTATTGCAGGTGCTGGTACGCTAGTAACTGAAGGTTGTCGTGGTGAAGGCGGTTATCTTTTAAATAAAGATGGCGAGCGCTTCATGGAACGTTACGCTCCAAACGCAAAAGACTTAGCGTCTCGCGACGTTGTTGCACGTTCAATGATGACTGAGATCCGTGAAGGGCGTGGCTGTGATGGTCCTTGGGGTCCACATCTTAAGTTAAAACTTGACCACTTAGGTGAAGAAACACTTAACTTACGTCTTCCTGGCGTATGTGACCTTGCTAAAACATTCGCTCACGTTGACCCTGCAAAAGAGCCAATTCCAGTAATTCCAACTTGTCATTATATGATGGGTGGTGTTCCTACGAATGTAAATGGACAAGCGCTACAAATCGATGCTCAAGGCAACGAAACAGTAGTTCAAGGTTTATTTGCAGTAGGTGAAATTGCCTGTGTATCTGTACATGGTGCAAACCGCTTAGGTGGTAACTCATTACTAGATTTAGTTGTGTTTGGTCGTGCTGCGGGTAACTTCTTAGGTAAGTACCTGAATGACGTTGAAATATCTAAAGCTGCTTCAGAATCAGATTTAGAAGCGTCTCTTGCACGTTACAATCGTTGGGAAAATTCAACGGCTGGCCAAGGTGAAGATCCAGTTCAAATCAAAAAAGACCTACAACAATGTATGCAGCTTAACTTCTCGGTATTCCGTGAGGGTGACTCAATGGCAGCAGGTCTTCAAGAACTTAAAGAAATTCGTGAACGTCTGCAACATGCTCGTCTTGATGATAAATCATCAGACTTCAACACGCAGCGTATCGAATGTCTTGAACTAGACAACTTAATGGAAACAGCTTACTCAACTGCAGTAGCTGCAAACTTCCGTACAGAAAGCCGTGGTGCACATTCTCGCTTTGACTTCCCAGATCGTGATGACGAAAACTGGTTATGTCACTCAGTATTCAATCCTGTAACGGATGAAATGAGTAAGCGTGACGTGAACTATGCGCCTAAAACGCGTGAAGCTTTCCCACCTAAAGCACGTGTTTACTAGGAGATAGACGATGGCACAAGTACAATTTTCAGTTTATCGTTATAATCCAGATGTTGACAACGCTCCTCGTATGCAAGAATACACCTTGCAAACAGAGGAAGGTCACGACATGATGGTGTTGGATGCACTTATTCTTCTAAAAGAACAAGATCCTACATTATCTTTCCGTCGTTCATGCCGTGAAGGTGTGTGTGGATCTGATGGTGTTAACATGAATGGTAAAAATGGTTTAGCATGTATTACTCCTTTATCTACGCTACAAAAAAATGGCAAAGGTAAAATAGTAGTACGTCCACTACCAGGTTTACCTGTGGTTCGTGACCTTGTTATTGACATGAGTCAGTTCTACACTCAGTACGAAAAAGTTAAACCTTATTTAATTAATGATCAGCCTGCAGCAGGCGAACGTCTTCAAACTATTGAAGAACGTGATAAATTAGACGGGTTATATGAGTGTATTTTGTGTGCATGTTGTTCAACATCGTGTCCTTCGTTCTGGTGGAATCCAGACAAGTTCATTGGTCCAGCAGGCCTTCTTCATGCTTACCGTTTCTTGGCTGATAGCCGAGATACAGCAACTGAAGAACGTTTAGCGGATTTAGACGATGCGTTCAGTGTGTTCCGTTGTCACAGTATCATGAACTGTGTTAGCGTTTGTCCTAAGGGTCTTAATCCGACCAAAGCAATTGGACAAATCAAATCTATGTTACTAAACCGAGCGGTTTGATAGCTTAGTAAAGGTAAGATGGCTAATATTAAAATTATATTAGCCATCTTGTTATAATAACTATTAATTTCTGCGCTAAAAAAAAGGGCTTATAAATGCACGAAGGTGTGATGAAGGCATGGCTAGAATCTTCACATTTAAACGGCGGCAACGTTGCTTATGTAGAAGAGCTTTATGAAGCGTATTTAGACGATGCGACTTCTGTGCCAGACGAATGGCGAGAAGTGTTTGAACAATTACCTAAAGTTGATGGTGTGGATGTTGAAGTAAAACATTCAGAGGTTCGAGCACAGTTTGCACAGCTTGCTAAAAACAAGCATAGAGAAGTAGTGGTAGCAGAGGGTAGTGGCGGTGACCTTAAACAGGTTAAAGTTCTACAACTTATTAATGCTTTCCGTTTTCGAGGACACCAAAATGCAAACCTAGATCCATTAGGCATTTGGCAGCGAGAACGTGTACGAGATTTAGAGCTAGAGTACCACGACTTATCTTCAAGTGATTTTGACCGCGAGTTTAACGTAGGATCGTTTGCCGTTGGGCGCGATACTATGCCTTTAGGTGAATTATACCAAGCTCTGAAAACTACTTATTGTGGTTCGGTTGGCGCTGAGTATATGCACATCACATCAACAGAGGAAAAACGTTGGTTACAACAACGTCTAGAATCTGTCCAGTCTAGACCTAAATTCTCAAAAGATGAAAAGCTTCGTATCCTTAAAGGGCTTACAGCAGCTGATGGTCTTGAAAAATATTTAGGCTCAAAGTTTCCAGGTGCTAAACGTTTTTCACTTGAAGGTGGTGATGCGTTAGTTCCAATGCTTAAAGAGCTTA
Source organism: Pseudoalteromonas sp. APC 3691 (assembly GCF_030408135.1). Taxonomy (NCBI): domain Bacteria; kingdom Pseudomonadati; phylum Pseudomonadota; class Gammaproteobacteria; order Alteromonadales; family Pseudoalteromonadaceae; genus Pseudoalteromonas; species Pseudoalteromonas sp. APC 3691. Next base: position 47,004 of record NZ_JASDCB010000004.1, read on the forward strand.
TTCACCGTGCTGGTGAAAGCGGCCAACAAGAAGCTGTTATTGGTATGGCTCACCGCGGTCGTTTAAATGTTCTTGTGAACGTACTTGGTAAAAACCCATCAGAGCTATTTGATGAATTTGCTGGTATTCATAAAGAAACATTAAGTTCTGGTGATGTTAAGTATCATATGGGTTACTCGTCTGATTTTGCTACCAAAGGTGGCAATGTACATATGGCGCTTGCTTTTAACCCATCACATCTTGAAATTGTTAATCCAGTAGTTATGGGCTCTGTGCGTGCTCGTCTTGATCGCTTAGGTGACAGCTCTGGTATTAAAGCATTACCAATTACGATTCATGGTGACTCTGCGATTGCTGGTCAAGGTGTTGTACAAGAAACGTTTAATATGTCACAAACTAACGCGTTTAGTTGTGGTGGTAGCATTCGTATTGTTGTTAACAACCAAGTAGGTTTCACAACCTCGAAGCAAGATGACGTTCGTTCAACGCCATACTGTACTGACATTGCTAAAATGGTTCAGTCTCCTATCTTCCATGTTAATTCAGATGATCCTGAAGCAGTTGCATTTGTTACTCAAATTGCACTTGATTTTAGAAATCAGTTTAAGCGTGATGTAGTAATCGATTTAGTTTGTTATCGTCGCCATGGTCACAATGAAGCTGATGAGCCTAATGCAACTCAGCCTGTTATGTACCAAAAAATCAAAAAACATCCAGTGCCGCGTTTAATCTATGCAAATCAACTTATTGCTGAAGGTTCTTTCTCTGAACAAGAAATTAAAGCGCTCGCTGATGAATATCGTGATGCATTAGATGAAGGTAACTGTGTTGTTTCTGAAATACAGCCAGAGACTTCACATTCTTCTGATTGGGCAAAGTATGTTGGTCATGAATGGGACGTTGAGTATGATGCTAGCGTACCTTTAGAAGAGCTTAAGGCTCTTGGTGAGAAGATAGCTTCTTACCCAGAGCAGTATAAAGCACAGTCACGCGTTAAAAAGATCTATGACGACCGTAAACTAATGGCTTCTGGAGAGAAACCACTTGATTGGGGTATGGCTGAAACGCTTGCTTATGCAACAATTGCAACTGAAGGTACTGATATTCGTTTAACGGGTCAGGATTCAGGACGTGGTACTTTTTTCCACCGTCATGCGGTAGTTCATAGCCAATCAGACGGTGCTACTTATACGCCGCTTCAACACTTGAGTGAAGACCAAGGTACTTTTCAAATATTTGACTCTGTTCTTTCTGAAGAAGCTGTTGTTGCCTTTGAATATGGTTATGCAACTGCGGAGCCAACTTCATTACTACTTTGGGAAGCTCAATTTGGTGATTTTGCCAATGGCGCTCAAGTAGTATTTGACCAATTTTTAAGTTCTGGTGAGCAAAAATGGGGCCGTCTATGTGGTCTTACAATATTGTTACCTCATGGTTACGAAGGTCAAGGTCCAGAGCATAGTTCAGCACGCCTAGAGCGTTTCTTACAACTATGTGCTGATCACAATATGCAAGTGTGTGTTCCTTCAACGCCAGCGCAAGTTTACGCTATGCTTCGTCGTCAATCAGTTCGACCACTTCGTCGTCCATTGATTGTTATGACGCCTAAGTCACTACTGCGTCATCCGCTTGCTACTTCATCACTTGAAGAACTTTCACACGGTGTTTTCCATAATATGATTGACGAAATCGATGATATTAAGCCAGAGAAAGTAGAGCGTGTTGTATTTTGTAGCGGTAAAGTTTACTACGAGCTATTACAAGAACGTCGTAAGCTTGAGCAAGATAATATTGCAATTGTACGTGTTGAGCAGTTATACCCGTTCCCACACGATGAAATGCAAACAATTATAGAGCGTTACCAACACGTAACTGATTTTGTTTGGTGTCAAGAAGAGCCACAAAACCAAGGTGCATGGTACTGTTCACAACATCACTTTATTGATGCAATCCCACAAGGTGCTAAATTAAAATATGCAGGTCGTAAAGCCTCTGCATCGCCAGCGTGTGGTTACATGTCAGTACATACTAAAGAACAACAAGCGCTCGTAGCCGACGCGCTTACTATAGAAAATAAAGGATAAGCAATGAGCACAGAAATTAAAGTTCCTGTTCTTCCTGAGTCGGTTGCAGATGCTACCGTTGCTACATGGCATGTAAGTGTTGGCGACAAAGTAACTCGCGATCAAAACTTAGTAGACATTGAAACAGATAAAGTGGTTTTAGAAGTGGTTGCACAGCACGACGGTGTAATTACAGAAATATCACAAGAAGAAGGTGCAACCGTACTTGGCGATCAAGTTATGGGTTTACTTGGTGATGCTGATGCAGCGCCAGCAAGTGAAGGTTCAACTAAAGAAGAATCAGCACCAGCTAAATCAGAAGACGCGCCAGCGGCGCAATCAGCACCAGCATCAGAAGGTAAAGAAGTGGACATTAAAGTACCTGTACTTCCAGAATCAGTTGCAGACGCAACAATTGCTACATGGCATGTACAACCAGGTGACGCGGTAACACGCGACCAAAACTTGGTAGATATTGAAACAGATAAAGTTGTTCTTGAAGTAGTAGCTCAAGAAGATGGCATCATGGGTGATATCATTCACGGCGAAGGCGATACTGTATTAGGCGAGCAAGTAATTGGTTCGGTTAAAGCAGGCGGTGCACCAGCGGCTCCAGCTGCAAAAGCAGACTCAGCGCCAGCAGCAGATTCAAGCGAAAGTTCAGATGTGTTAACACCATCAGTTCGTCGTTTAATCGCAGAGAAAGGCTTAGACGCTTCTAAGATTAATGGCACGGGTAAAAATGGTCGTGTAACTAAAGAAGACGTTGATACTTTCTTAAAAGCGCCAGCGCCTAAAAAAGCAGAAGCTTCTGCTCCAGCAGCACCGATGGGCGATCGTACTCAAAAACGTGTTCCTATGACCCGTTTACGTAAAACGATTGCAACACGTCTTCTTGAAGCTAAAAACTCAACTGCAATGTTAACAACATTCAACGAAGTGAACATGGAACCAATCATGAGCCTTCGTAAGCAGTACCAAGAAGTGTTTGAAAAGCGTCATGGGATTCGTTTAGGTTTCATGTCTTTCTACGTGAAAGCGGTAACTGAAGCACTTAAGCGTTTCCCAGATGTTAACGCATCAATCGATGGTGACGATATTGTCTACCATAACTATTTTGATATCAGCATTGCAGTATCTACTCCACGTGGTCTAGTTACTCCAGTACTTAAAGATTGTGACAAACTATCTGTTGCTGAAATCGAAAAAGGTATTCGTGAGTTAGCACTTAAAGGTCGTGATGGTAAGCTTACGCTTGCTGATATGACCGGTGGTAACTTCACTATTACTAACGGTGGAGTATTTGGTTCATTACTATCTACACCTATCATTAACTTGCCACAATCTTCGATTTTGGGTATGCATAAAATCCAAGACCGTCCTATGGCTGTAAATGGTAAAGTTGAAATACTTCCTATGATGTATTTAGCACTTTCTTATGACCACCGCATCATTGATGGTAAAGAATCTGTTGGTTTCTTAGTGACTATTAAAGAGTTGCTTGAAGATCCAACTCGCTTATTGCTAGATGTTTAATCTAGTTGTATGAAATGTAAGCTGTGAATGAACATTCACAGCTTTTTTTTTGCGCCTTTGGTCTTACTGGGGTTTTCATGTTAAGCCTTGGGATCTATACTAGGTGCGCAATTTGGGATAGTTGTTTATTTGAAAAAATATTCAGCTCTTTTAGTATAAAAAATTGGATAAAGCATCATGAATTTGCATGAGTATCAGGCAAAACAACTTTTTGCCGAATATGGTTTACCAGTTTCTCAAGGTTTCGCTTGCGATACACCTGAAGAAGCTGCAGCAGCTGCTGAAAAAATCGGCGGTGATATGTGGGTTGTTAAAACTCAGGTTCACGCAGGTGGACGTGGTAAAGCTGGCGGTGTAAAGCTAGTTAAAACTATCGACGAAGTAAAAGCGTTTGCAGCTAACTGGTTGGGTAAAAACCTAGTTACTTACCAAACAGACGAGAAAGGTCAGCCAGTAGCTAAAATTTTAGTTGAAAGCTGTACTGACATTGCTAACGAATTGTACCTAGGTGCAGTAGTTGACCGTGCATCTCGCAAAGTAGTTTTCATGGCGTCTACTGAAGGCGGCGTTGAAATTGAAACTGTTGCAGAAGAAACACCTGAGCTTATCCACAAAGCTGAAATCGATCCACTAGTGGGTCCACAGGCTTTCCAAGCACGTGAGCTAGGCTTCAAATTGGGTCTTAACCCAGTACAAATGAAGCAGTTTGTTAAGATCTTTATGGGTCTTGGTAAAATGTTCACTGATTTTGATTTCGCACTACTTGAAATCAACCCGTTAGTAATCACAGACGAAGGTAATCTTCACTGTCTTGACGGCAAAATCGGTATCGATGGTAATGCACTTTACCGTCAACCTAAAATCCGTGAGTTCCACGATCCATCTCAAGAAGATGCACGTGAAGCACACGCAGCAAGCTTCGAACTTAACTACGTTGCTCTAGATGGCAATGTTGGTTGTATGGTTAACGGTGCAGGCCTAGCGATGGGTACTATGGACATCGTAAACCTACATGGCGGCAAACCGGCTAACTTCCTAGATGTTGGCGGCGGCGCGACTAAAGAACGTGTTTCTGAAGCATTCAAAATCATTCTTTCTGACGACAATGTTAAAGCTGTTTTAGTAAACATCTTTGGCGGTATTGTACGTTGTGACATGATTGCTGAAGGCATCATTGGTGCAGTTAAAGAAGTTGGCGTAACCGTACCAGTTGTTGTACGTTTAGAAGGTACTAATGCTGAATTAGGTCGTGAAGTTCTTAAGAACTCTGGTCTAGATATCATTGCTGCTGAATCACTAACAGACGCTGCTGAGAAAGTTGTTGCTGCTGCGGAGGGCAAATAATGTCTGTATTAATCAATAAAGATACAAAAGTTATCTGTCAAGGTTTCACTGGTGGCCAAGGTACTTTCCACTCAGAGCAAGCGCTTGAGTACGGTACACAAATGGTTGGTGGTGTTAGCCCGGGTAAAGGCGGTCAAACGCACCTTGGTCTTCCTGTATTCAACACAGTTCGTGATGCTGTTCAAGAAACTGGCGCAACTGCTTCAGTTATCTACGTACCAGCTCCTTTCTGTAAAGATGCAATCTTAGAAGCTATCGATGCTGGCATCGAGCTCATTGTTTGTATCACTGAAGGTATCCCTACACTTGATATGGTTGATGTTAAAATCAAACTAGATCAAACAGGTACTCGTATGATCGGTCCTAACTGTCCAGGTGTTATCACTCCTGGTGAGACTAAGATTGGTATCATGCCTGGTCATATCCACAAACCAGGTAAAGTAGGTATTGTTTCTCGCTCTGGTACTTTAACGTACGAAGCAGTTAAGCAAACTACTGATGCTGGTTTTGGTCAGTCTACGTGTGTTGGTATTGGTGGTGATCCAATTCCAGGTACTAACTTTATCGACGTTCTAGAAATGTTTGAAAAAGATCCACAAACTGAAGCAATCGTAATGATTGGTGAAATTGGTGGTACTGCAGAAGAAGAAGCTGCAGAGTACATCAAAGCAAACGTAACTAAACCTGTAGTATCTTACATTGCTGGTGTTACTGCACCAGAAGGTAAGCGTATGGGTCACGCTGGTGCAATCATTGCCGGTGGTAAAGGTACTGCTGATGAGAAATTTGCTGCATTAGAAGCTGCGGGCGTAAAAACTGTACGTTCACTTGCTGATATCGGTAAAGCACTTAAAGAGAAAACAGGCTGGTAATCGCTTGTTTCCTTTAAAAAGGCCCGCATATGCGGGCCTTTTTGTTATTAGCTGAAAATTTAGAACGGGTAACTGATATGTTGGAAAAAACGTACAGATAAATCTTGTCGCTGCTTATTTATGGCTAGCTCATTGCACAGAGAATGAATTGTTTTTTCCACTTGGTTCATAAATCGACCGTACCCCATTTCATGTTTATCCTGTTGCGTAGCAACCACTACAAAATGTAGGGTCTCTACTAGTTTATTTGCCTCATAAAAATACTTAATCTGATTTTCATTAGAGTCAATATCAAAACTTAATTTTTGAAGTTCTGCATTGCCTTCACTTTTATCAATTTTACTGTTTCGTATAATAGGTGTTGCGCCATTAGCAACCATAGCGCCATGATTCAGGTTGTTATTTTGACACGCACGTATAAATGAGTAGGCAAAGTAGTCATAAAATTTAGCATAGTCATTTGTGTTCATTAGTGTTTGAAATTGCGTTTTAATAGCGCGCGAAACCGGTATAGTAAAAGTCGCGTAAGTCATCTCTGCGTGTTCATCGGGTATGCTGCATTGTCTTGACTGATAGCGAGGGAAAAGGCTTCTTAATTTGTAACCATAGCTTTCCTTATTGCCTTTTTCTTTAGCAAATAGGTCATATGTTAAGTGTTGATGATCGCGAAGTTTAAACTGGGATTGATTTACTAAAAGTTGTTCTTGTAGAGTGTTTAAGACTTTTTGAACTTTATTATGAAATTCTGCAGAGTTGGCTCGTAAATCATCGCCTGTAGCTAAAAATAGAATACGTATTTTTTTACTCTGTGTACCTTCAGTGTAATAAATCTTATGCGCTTCATGATAGCAAGGGTTATAAAAAAAGAGCATCTGTTTATCTGTTTCAAACTGATAAGACTCATCATTAAACCTTACAACGGGCAATTTATCATTCGCTAATAAGTGCACATTATGAAGCTCATACTCATCGCAAGAAGCAAACAGTTGGCGCGCAACACGTTCATAGCAACAATTTATATTACTAAAGCTTTTGTAAAAATCCTGATTAGGGGTGACTTCTGCTAAAAGGTAGTGGTTTGCGCGTGCGTTAGTTGGAATATATACACGATGTTGATTAAGTGTAGCCATCTTCGAATCCTTATAAAGTAGGTTATTTTGCTACTATAATTGGCTTTGATGACTTAAATATTGCGCTAAAACAAATTTTATTCATAAACAAGAGTTAAGCTGAATTAAAGTTAAGTAATATCTAAAATAAACCTTAATCTATTGCTGTATGTTAGTGTATGTTTTTGTAATAATGCATTAGTTTTGTTATTACGTAATATTTAGAGGACTGCACTCCTATGGCGGAAACTGAGAATCGCCCAAGTAACTTTATTAGAACCCGAATTGATGAAGACTTATCAAGTGGAAAACATGCCACTACGCATACACGTTTCCCACCTGAACCAAATGGCTTTTTGCATATTGGTCATGCCAAATCAATTTGTTTAAATTTTGGTATCGCAAAAGATTATAACGGTTTATGTAACCTACGTTTCGACGATACAAACCCAGAAAAAGAAGATATTAACTACGTTAATTCTATAAAAGAAGATGTTCAGTGGTTAGGTTTCAATTGGGATGGTGATATAAAGTATTCTTCTAATTATTTTGATACTTTATATGGCTACGCTGTTGAGTTAATTGAAAAAGGTTTAGCCTACGTTTGTTTTTTAACAGCAGATCAAGCACGTGAATATCGTGGCACATTAAAAGAGCCAGGTAAAAACAGCCCATACAGAGATACTTCAGTTGAAGAAAACCTAGCGTTATTTGAAAAAATGCGTGCTGGCGAATTCAAAGAAGGTGAATGTGTCTTGCGTGCTAAAATTGATATGGCAAGCTCATTTATGGTGCTTCGCGATCCAATTATTTACCGTGTACGTTTTGCTCATCATCATCAAACAGCAGACAAGTGGTGCATTTACCCAATGTATGACTTTACGCACTGTATTTCTGATGCGCTTGAAGGTATTACACATTCATTATGTACATTAGAGTTTCAAGATAACCGTCGTTTATACGACTGGGTACTTGATAACATTAGTTTAGAGTGTCACCCACAGCAAATTGAGTTTTCACGTTTAAATCTTGAATACACAATTATGTCTAAGCGCAAGCTAAGCGATTTAGTGGTAAATAACCATGTAGAAGGGTGGGATGACCCACGCATGCCTACAATTGCAGGTTTACGTCGCCGTGGTTATACACCTGGCTCAATTCGTGAGTTTTGTTTGCGCATTGGTGTAACAAAGCAAGAGAATATGGTTGAAATGGGCATGCTTGAAGCGTGTATCCGTGAAGATTTAAACGAAAATGCACCGCGTGTAATGGCCGTACTCGATCCTGTTAAAGTTGTTATTGAAAACTACGATGCAGACAAGGTTGAGGTTTTATCTGTGGCCAATCACCCAAATAAAGAAGAAATGGGTCGCCGTGATGTACCATTTACTCGTGAAATCTATATAGAACGAGAAGACTTTAAAGAAGAAGCGAATAACAAGTTTAAACGTTTAGTGCTTGATAAAGAAGTACGCTTACGTGGCGCTTATGTTATTAAAGCACAGCGTGTTGAAAAAGACGAAAACGGCGAAATCACAACTATTTTCTGTACTTACGATGCTCAAACACTTGGTAAAAATCCAAGTGACGGACGTAAAGTAAAAGGTGTTATTCATTGGGTTTCAGCACCAGAGTGTATTACGGCAGAAGTTCGTTTATACGATCGTTTGTTTAGTGTGCCAAACCCAGCAGCTGCAGAGGAATTTGAAACAACATTAAATCCTGAGTCACTGGTTGTTTTATCAAACGCTAAATTAGAGCCATCGCTTGCCAATTCACAAGCAGAGCAGGGCTTTCAGTTTGAGCGTACAGGTTATTTCTCTCGTGATTCTAAATCAGAGAACGTTGTATTTAACCAAACAGTGGGTCTTCGCGATTCATGGTCTAAAACTCAATAAGTAATATCTAAAAAACCTGAACTCTGGATAATAAATCTATCTCGAGCAACTATTTTCAGCGCTAACTGCGTTGAATTTACTTGCAATAGGCCAGCTATTGACGCGTGAATTCGCCTTGTTTTCACTTAAAATCTCTGGCTAGAGAAAATAAATTTAAATATCACCATGATTCAATACGTTGGTAAATCTCTTAACCAGAGTTCAGGTTTAATATCCCCAGTTTTTACTGGGTATGTTTATTACAAGCGTATTTTAGACACAAAAAAACCTGCACTCAGCAGGTTTTTTATTGCTTTTTAAAAGCGGTATTAGCTGTTAGCGTCGCTAAATTCTTTACACGCTGCTTTATCATTACACTCACCGTATAAATATAAAGAGTGGTTTGTAAGTGTAATACCATTTTCTTCAGAAATTTCAAGTTGACGACGTTCAATCATCTCATCTTCAAACTCTACCACTTTGCCACATTTCAAACACACTAAATGATCGTGGTGTGTGCTTCCAGAAAGTTCAAATACTGATTTGCCACCTTCAAAGTGATGACGGCTTACAATACCCGCATCATCAAATTGGTTAAGTACGCGGTATACAGTTGCAAGACCAATTTCTTCGCCTAAATCCAAAAGAATTTTGTAAACATCTTCAGCGCTGATGTGTTGGTTATCTGGAGATTGTAAAATCTCTAATATTTTAATACGCGGTAAAGTTACTTTTAAACCGGCTTTTTTAAGTTCCAAGTTATGATCAGTCATTAAATCTGTCTCAATTTTATTTGGTTATACTAGACATCTTGCAAAGATGTACACGACACATTAGCAACAAACAGGATAACGTGCCTAAGCGTTAAGTGCAAAGAACAATTGATTTATATTGCCACTAAAGCTTAAAACGCTAACTGTTTGATAATTATTTAAACAGTTAGCGATATATGTTGTAAATTAGTCAGCTAGCTCACTCAAACACATTTCTTCATATACTTGGGCAGACCATGCTTTAACACGTTGTTCTGTAAGCTCTGGTTGGCGGTCTTCGTCGATACCTAAACCTACAAAGTGCTTATCATCAGCCATGCCTTTAGATGCTTCAAAATCATAGCTTTCGCTCGGCCAATGACCAACCACAATAGCGCCACGCTCAGTAACGATATCGTTGATCATGCCCATAGCATCTAAAAAGTACTCAGCGTAATCTTCTTGGTCTCCACAACCAAAAATAGCGACAAGTTTACCTTCAAAGTCTACTTCTTCGAGCTCTGGAAAAAAATCATCCCAGTCACATTGTGCTTCGCCGTAGTACCAAGTAGGGATACCGAATAAGATCAAATCAAATTCAGCAATCTCTTCTTTAGAGCTTTTTGCAATATCATGAACAGCCACTAGCTTTTTACCCAATTCTTTTTGGATCATTTTTGCTACGTGTTCTGTGTTACCTGTGTCACTTCCGAAAAAAATGCCTACACTTGCCATGGATTTAAAACCTTTTATGTATCAATAGCCAATCTTTCTTGTAAAATTGTTTCAATCAGCGCACTGCGGCTAATATTTTGTGCATCTGCCATATCACTCAATGCTTGATATAACTGCGATGAAACTTTAAATTCAACACGCTTTAAACCACGTGCTTTATCTCTTTTTATTTGATTACGTTTATTTACCTTTAACTGCATATCCCGTGAAAGGGGATTGGTTTTAGGTCTGCCTGGGCGTTTTTCGTATTCAAATAAATCGAGTGTAGTTCTATCTGTTTCTGACTTCGCCATGCTTAACCTACACCTGCGCCTTGCCAAAATACTTGAATCAGCCCTTTAGCAATAAAGCCCGAACAACCTAAAAAGAGCACGCCCCAGACAATGTATTGTCCGAACTTAGGCACATTGCCACTTTTTAGTACGTCTTTAATTGCCATGCCGATGAATATGAAAATACCGGCTAAGCCAAAATACAACCCTAGGGTATCAAATTCGTTAATTAATTGACTGACCATCAACGTATAACCTTTAAATTAAACGGCGCGTACTATAGCATATAATTATTCATATATTTAGTGCGCAAAATCAAAAACACGCGATTAAAATTGCTTTAAACCGCAGTTAAAAAGTCGTTTATCGCTTTATTTACAGCAAGTGGCTTTTGAGCATGAAGCCAATGGCCTGCGCCATGAATTATTTTAGCCTTGGTATTTTTAAAGCGAGCTTTAATTGCAGTACGATGCTCGGGCAAAATATAGTCAGAATCATTACCTTTAATGAAAAGAGTATCGCATAAACAAGAATTATTTTCATTAACATTGGATGTGATAGTAGAATATTTTTCGTCAAGCACATTTAAGTTAAACCGCCATGCAAAATGACCTTCCTCATTTTTAGCGAGACTTTTAAGTAGAAACTGTCGCACTCCCAGTTCTTCTATATAAGGTTGCATAATTACATCAGCTTGCTTTCTATCATCTATTGACTGCGCTGAAACCGCTTTTAATGCTTGTAATATTTTTGTGTGGCGAGCGGGGTAACTAACAGGTGCTATATCAAGTACAACAAGCTTATTTACAAGTTCAGGATGTGTAAGTGCTAATTCCATTGCCACTTTACCACCCATAGAATGCCCAACTAAATGTGCTTTATCTATGTTCAAATCTGCCAATAACTCAACAATATCTTGAGCCATTGCCGGGTAGTTCATTTCGCTGCTATGCGGTGAAAGTCCGTGGTTGCGTAAATCAACGTTAATAACATTAAAGTGTTCACTTAATGGTTTTGCGATTACATTTAGGTTTTCTAATGATCCAAAAAGCCCATGTATCAAAATAACATTAGGACCTTGCCCTTGTTGCCTGTAATTTAACTGCATACCCGCCTCCTGAAAATTTCGCCATAGTTTGCCGAGCATTGCTCTAAAAAGCAAAAAATACAGCGACTATTTATTAAATTGGGCTTTTGGGCTTTAAATCAACAACAATTAGGTAAATATTAATATGTTTACGGGAGTGCTTGTTGTAACTCGCATTTCTGATTGGTTTGGGTATAATCACACGGGAGAAAAAAATGTGACCCGTAATGACAGGAAGAACATGAAACAAATCGACATAGACGACGAGTTATATCAATATATTGCAAGCAATACTCAAAGTATTGGTGAAAGTGCATCCACTATTTTACGTCGTTTATTAAATCTGAGCGGCGAAAAAATTCAAACCGCAAACGTAGAACTAACTCAAAACAATCAAACTGCGACTACGTCTACCGCCACATTAAAAAGCTCAGAGCCATCTGCTGCTGAGACTTCAAAAAAACAAACGCCTTTAGCTCACGCACCAGTGAAGCAAAAAAGCGATAATGTTTTTAATGTATTAAATAAAGAAGAGCTGGCAATGCAAAAGGGCGTTGTTGGACGCTTTTTGTTTATTTTAAGTGCATTTTACCGCACACATAAAACTGATTTTTCGGCTGTATTAGATATAAAAGGCCGTGACCGTGTTTACTTTGCTACTAGTAAAGAAGCTTTAGTAAACAGCGGGAGTAGTATGAACCCTAAGAACATAACCGATAGTGAATATTGGGTTATGACTAATTCTAATACAACACGTAAAAAAATGATGCTTCATGAAGTTGCTCTTTGCCTTGGATATAGTGCTGAGCAAGCTGAAAAAATTCGCGATTACCTGTAAGGAAATATAATGGCTATTCATTCAGGCGCAGGCAAAACTGCTCCACAATCGGCATTGGTTAACGTACCTAAATTAGTATCTGCGTACTACTTAAACGAACCTGATCTTGAACAAAATCCAGATCATTGTGTTGCCTTTGGCACTTCAGGACATCGAGGTTGTTCTTACGATGTTAAATTTAACGAGTCTCATATTTTAGCCATTACTCAAGCTATTTGTGATTACAGAAAACAAAATGACATATTTGGTCCGTTATTTTTAGGCAAAGACACACACGCATTGAGTGAAGCCGCATTTAACTCGGCTATTGAAGTATTAGTTGCTAACGAAGTACAAGTGATAACGCAAGAAGACGGTGATTTTACACCAACGCCAGTTATCAGCCACGCTATAGTGAGCCACAATAAACTACACCCAAATGAATTAGCTGACGGGATTGTTGTTACGCCTTCGCATAACCCTCCTGAAGATGGTGGCTTTAAATACAATCCACCTAATGGCGGACCAGCTGATACCGACGTAACTAAGTGGATTGAAGACAGAGCTAATCAACTTTTATTAGAAGATTTAGTTGAAGTTGAGTTATTCCCATTCGCTAAAGCATCGCGTTCGGGCTTTATCCGCTACGAAGATTTAATGACTCCTTATATTGATGACTTAGCAAATATCGTTAATTTAAAAGCAATCAGCGATGCAGGTATTAAAATTGGTATCGATCCACTAGGTGGTTCAGGTATTAATTTTTGGCCAGTCATTGCAAAAAAATATAATTTAGATTTAACCGTAGTTAATGATGTTGTTGATCCACGTTTTGCTTTTATGCCACTTGATAAAGACGGCAAAATTCGTATGGATTGTTCATCACCTTATTCAATGGCAAATCTTATTGCACTAAAAGATGATTTTGATGTGTCTATTGGTAATGACCCTGACTACGATCGTCACGGTATTGTAACGCCAGATGGCTTAATGAATCCAAACCACTTTTTAGCGGTGGCAATCGATTACTTACTTAAACACCGTGATTGGAATGAAACCGTAGAAATTGGCAAAACATTGGTTTCTAGCTCTATGATCGACAAAGTCGCTGCTCGGAACAACCGTAAGGTTAAAGAAGTACCAGTAGGCTTTAAATGGTTTGTTGAAGGCTTAAGCAAAGGCAAGCTTGCCTTTGGTGGCGAAGAAAGCGCAGGTGCTGCATTCCTACGTTTTGATGGCTCTGTATGGTGTACAGATAAAGATGGCTTCATTATGGGTCTATTAGCCGCAGAGATTTTGGCTGTGACAGGTAAAACGCCATCAGTGCTTTATAAAGAATTAGAACAAGAGTTTGGTTCTCCAATTTATAAACGCCTAGATGCACCAGCCACAAGCGGTCAAAAAGCACGTTTAAAAGCATTGAGTGCTTCTGATGTTAAAGCAGATACACTTGCTGGCGAGCCTATTTTGCAAAAATTGACTCATGCACCAGGTAATGATGCCGCCATTGGTGGTTTAAAAGTGGTAACTGAGAACGGCTGGTTTGCAGCGCGTCCATCAGGTACCGAAGATATTTATAAAATATACCTTGAATCATTTAAAGGTGAAGAGCATTTAGCATTACTTGAAAAAGAAGCTAAAAAGCTTGTAGATTCAGTTATAAGCTAACTTAATCTAATAATTTTAAAACGGCTGATTTATTCAGCCGTTTTCGTTTCTATACCTTGTGTATATAAAAATATATTCATAAGAGTCTACTCTCACATTATTTTTTAAGGGCTTATTATATGTCAGCCAATCCATCTTACTTAAATGAATTAAAACACACTGGCGATTTTTTAACGCTTAGTTGCAATAACGAATGGCATTTAGATGCAGGTGAGTTTGTTTTAGATAATGGAACTCGTGTAAATATACACGATACCGGTGTAATCGAGTTTCAACCTGCTGTTACAACGTCAAAAGATGTAGTTTATTCAAGCGCCGTACACGGTAACGAAACTGCGCCAATTGAAATTTGTGATGCACTTATTAAACAAATTATAAAAGGCGAGTTGATACTTAAGCAGCGCGCTTTGTTTATTTATGGTAATCCACAATCAATTAATATTGGCCTGCGTTTTGTAGAAGAAAACTTAAATAGATTATTTAATGGTCACCATACAGTTGAAGGTGTACCAATGAATAATGAGCGTACCCGTGCTGCAAAGCTTGAGCAATACGTAAGCGATTTTTATACGCGTGGCGAGCAAGGCAGTAGCCGGTGTCACTACGACTTACACACTGCAATTAGAGGCTCTAAAAACGAAAAATTTGCTGTGTATCCATTTTTACATGGTAAGCCTTGGAAAAAGTCTCAGTTACAATTTTTATTGAGTTGTGGTGTAAATACCGTACTTATGATGAAATCTCCTGCAACAACATTTAGCTATTATTCATCATTTGTACATGGAGCTGATTCATTTACCGTAGAGCTAGGTCAAGTTAAACCATTTGGTCAAAACGATATGGCTCGCTTTGAAAAAACAAAGCAAACCTTAACGGCATTAATTAGTCAAAATGAAGTTGAATATCCTGAATTTAATGCAAACGATTTTGAGTTATTTGCTGTCCATCGCACAATTAATAGAACACAGGACGATTTTAGTTTTCCTTTTTCTGATAATGCTGAGAACTTTACTGGCTTTGCGAAAGGTGAACTACTTGCAACCGACGGTGATAAAGCGATTTACGCTGACGTTGAAGGAGAGGCTATTATTTTCCCAAATGCGAGCGTAGCATTAGGGCAAAGAGCACTCCTTACAGTTATTCCAATGGATATTGATAGCAATTTCGTCTAATTGAACTCATCAGACCACTGATGTCTTCAAGTTAACTATATGATTACTATTAATTAAAGTAATCGTATCGTTAACTTGCCACTTATTTAACCTGTATTTGCTTTTGTTTCGTCCCAGATCTGTTGAATAACACTTTACGTTAACGTAAAGTGTTGGCAGCTTTAATTAAAGATAGTGCAGATGTTGCAAAGTTTAACCAGCAGCAATCACCCATAATAATAATTTAAAGGGGCACTGTTTTACCGACAACAAAAGAAGGTAGGTTATGAGTAATCCAAATAACGTATCGCTGAATATTAACCACGAGCTTGAATTTATTGATGGTCAAGCGCTTAATATTCCAACCCTTAGTATTTTAACTGAGGACGGCGACATTCATCCTAGTGCAACCGCACCTGATATTTCAAAACATACCGCTATTAAGTTATATGAAACAATGCGTTTTATACGTTTGTTAGATGAACGTATGCAAGGCGCGCAGCGCCAAGGCCGTGTTAGCTTTTATATGCAATGCCTAGGCGAAGAAGCCGCAGTTACAGCCTCTGCTGCTGCACTTGATCAAGACGATATGATCATGGCTCAATATCGTGAACAGGCAGCACTGCATTATCGTGGCTTTACGCTTGATCAATTTATGAACCAAATGTTTTCAAATGAATTGGATTTAGGTAAAGGTCGTCAAATGCCAATTCACTATGGTTCTAAAGCGCTAAACTACATGACGATCTCATCGCCATTGGGTACGCAAATACCACAGGCAACAGGTTATGCATATGGCCAAAAAATAAAGCACATCGACACTAAAACAGGCGAGCTTTCCAGCACAATTGATAATGTAACCATTTGTTATTTTGGTGAAGGTGCTGCATCTGAAGGTGACTTTCATGCCGGTTTAAATATGGCAGCGGTTCACAGAGCGCCGGTTATATTTTTTGCACGTAATAACGGTTATGCCATATCTACCCCTGCTGATGAGCAGTTTAAAGGCGACGGTATTGCATCGCGTGGTGTGGGTTATGGTATTAAAACAATTCGTGTTGATGGCACAGATGCACTTGCTGTTTATGCGGCGACTAAAAAAGCACGCGAAATAGCTTCAACACAAGGTGAGCCTGTACTTATTGAATCGATTGCTTATCGTTTAGGAGCGCATTCTACGTCAGACGATCCAAGTGGTTATCGTTCTAAAGATGAAGAAGCGAATCATCAAACGTGTCCTATTGATAAATTTAGAAAATGGCTGGTCAAGCAAGACTGGTTAAACGAAGAAGACGATTTAAAAGCAAAAGAGTCGATTCGTGAAGAAATTTTAGCAGCGCTTAAACGTGCTGAAGTTGTTGCGAAGCCCGCTTTAGAAGAACTGGTATCTGACGTTTACGATACACCAATTCCATTATTGCAACGCCAGTACGAGCAACTAAAAGAACATATAAAACAGCATCCAGATGCTTACCCAGTAACCGCAGGGAGAATTAAGTAATGGCTAAAATGAACATGCTCCACGCAATTAACTCTGCTCTCGATATTACGATGAATGAACACCCTCAAGCCTGTATTTTTGGTGAAGATGTTGGTTACTTCGGTGGTGTATTTAGAGCAACATCTGGCTTGCAAGAGAAGTACGGTAAACATCGTGTTTTTAATACGCCTTTAACCGAGCAAGGTATTTTAGGTTTTGCTAATGGTTTAGCGGCTTTTGGTGCGCCTGCATTAGCAGAAATTCAATTTGCTGATTATATTTTTCCAGCGTTTGATCAAATAGTAAATGAAGCCGCTAAGTTTCGTTATCGCAGTGGTAATGAATTTAATGTCGGTAACTTAACTATTCGTACGCCCTACGGCGGTGGCATTGCCGGTGGTTTGTACCATTCACAATCACCCGAAGCGTATTTTGCGCACACACCAGGTTTGAAAGTAGTTGTACCGCGTAACCCTTATCAAGCTAAAGGATTATTACGTGCATCAATTAAAGACGATAACCCGGTCATATTTTTTGAGCCTAAGCGTTTATATCGTGCATCAATTGGCGAAGTGCCAGAAGAAGATTATAGTATTGAATTAGGCACGGCTGAAGTAGTACTAGAGGGTAGTGATATTACGCTTTTAGCGTGGGGTGCTCAAATGGAAATTATTGAAGATGCAGCAAAGCAAGCAAGCGAGCAAGGTATAAGCTGTGAAGTAATTGACCTTCGTAGTATTTTACCTTGGGATGTTGAAACGATTGCTAAATCGGTTACTAAAACCGGCCGTTTAATCGTGAGTCATGAAGCGCCTATAACCAATGGCTTTGGTGCAGAGATAGCAGCAACAATACAACAAGAGTGTTTCTTGCATTTAGAGTCGCCAATTTTACGTGTATGTGGTCTAGATACCCCATACCCGCTGGCACTTGAAAAAGAATACGTACCGGATGCACTAAAAGTGTTGGCTGCAATTAAACAATCAATGGATTTTTAGGGGTTACCATGGCTAAAGATTTTATATTACCCGATATTGGTGAAGGCATTGTTGAATGCGAAGTAGTTGAATGGCTAGTACAAGAAGGCGATACCGTATCTGAGGATCAACCAATCTGCGATGTTATGACAGACAAAGCATTAGTACAAATTCCGGCAGTGCATGATGGCGTAATTTCAAAGTTATATTATCTAAAAGGTGAGATTGCTAAAGTACATGCCCCTTTATTCGCTATGGATGTAGCCGGTGAAAGCATTAGCAATGAAGTAGTACAAGAGCCAGTACAAGCTGAAAATAAAACTAATGATGCAGCTGATGTGGTTGAGGATTTTATATTACCGGATATTGGTGAAGGTATTGTTGAGTGTGAGATTGTTGATTGGTTAGTTGCTGAAGGCGACGAAATAGAAGAAGACCAAGCGGTTTGTGACGTAATGACCGACAAAGCATTAGTACAAATTCCGGCAAAATATACAGGCACTGTACAAAAGTTATATTATCAAAAAGGCGAAATAGCCAAAGTACATAGCCCGTTGTTTCAAATGACAATTGCAGGCAGTGCACCAAAACCAAATGTTGATATAAACCAAGCGGTCGTAAAGGCTCAAACTAATGCCGTCGCTGAAAAAGTTTCCCCTGTTAAAACGCAGCAAGCTGCTAAAATTATCAATCAAAAAGCGGTTGCATCGCCTGCGGTTCGTCGTAAAGCACGTGAACTAGATGTTGATTTAACCTGTGTACCAGGTAGTGGTAAAAATGGACGTATTTACAAGCAAGATATTGAAGAGTTTGTAAAAGGCGAAGTGCCAAATACTATTGATACTTCACCGCTTGATAGCGATGCTTCTCAAAGTGCAGTACAAAACCAAACGCAGAATCAAAGCGGTGGCGTAAGAGTCGAGCAAATTAAAGGCATTAAAGCGGCCATGGCCAAGCAAATGGTAGCGTCGGTTTCAACTATTCCGCACTTTACGTTTAGTGATGAAATAGACTTAACGCATCTTATAGCTTTGCGTAGTTCTTTAAAAGAGCAGTACAAAGCACAAGGCGTAAAGCTCACTATGATGCCATTTTTTGTAAAAGCATTGTCGCTAGCAATGAAAGAGTACCCTGTACTTAATTCAAAAGTGAACGATGAATGCTCAGAGCTTACCTATTATAACGATCATAATATTGGTATTGCGGTTGATTCTAAAATTGGCTTGTTAGTGCCTAATATTAAATCGTGCCAGAGTAAGAGCATTGTTGATGTGGCAAATGATTTAACCAGGTTAACTCATTCAGCGCGAGAAGGGCGTGTTGCACCGGATGATTTAAAAGGTGGGACAATTAGCATCTCTAACATTGGTGCGATTGGCGGCACTATTGCGACCCCTATAATTAATAAACCAGAAGTGGCAATTGTTGCGCTTGGTAAATTACAGTATTTACCGCGTTTTGACGAAAGTGGGCAAGTTGTAAGTAAAGCTATTATGCAAGTGAGTTGGTCTGGCGATCATCGTGTTATTGATGGGGGCACTATTGCTCGTTTTAATAATTTATGGAAATCGTACTTAGAAAATCCATCAGCAATGATGATGGCTATGAGTTAACAGCTAAATTGTTAATATGTAATAAAAACCAGCTTTTAGCTGGTTTTTTGTTTTAATTTGAGCTGTTTTTAATTAAGATACAAATGTTACTAAAAAGTAATTAGATTAACCCCGTTAGGGAATATAAAAAATAACACTAAGGAAATTTCATGGAACATTATATGAACGCGTTGCGTAGTTACGCGGATTTTTCAGGCCGTAATCGTCGTAAAGCATATTGGATGTTTATATTATTTAACTTCATTTTTTCAGTAGTTTGTAATGCGATTGATGGTGTACTAGGTACAATGTTCATTGGCTCTATTTATAGCTTAGCGCTATTAATTCCTGGCTTAAGTGCGGGTGCACGTCGTCTTCATGACACAGGCCGTTCAGGCTGGTGGCAGTTACTTTGGTTAGTACCAATCATCGGTTGGATTGTTTTAATTGTTTTTCTTGCGCAAGATTCGCACGAAGGCGAGAACGATTTTGGTCCAAATCCAAAAGAATTAGCAGCAGAACCAACTACTGTATAAGTAAGAATAACTTAACATGTTAAAAGCTCAGCAATTGCTGAGCTTTTTTGCGTTTTTTAAATCTCATTTTTTAAATTTCAGCAAAAAAATACAATCCATAACCAACTATTAATGCGGGAATAGACGTATAAAGTGTAGCTATAACTGCAGCTTTGGGCGCCATTGTTATTGCTGGGAATAACGCATCACCATCGTTAGAAATTGCGTTTCCTGCTAAAGCACTAAAGGGAATAATGCCTTGAATATAAAGCGTTGTAACAATTATTTGCGGGCCACAGCCGGGTAAAAATCCAATTAGCACTGCAATTAATGGGGCCAAATAGGCGTAATGTACAAACCACGTTTTTAAATCAAGTCCTGCAATGTTAACCAAAATCTCAAATAGCATAAAAGAGGCTACAACCCATGCCGTAACAAAATGGGTATCTTGTAATACTTTTATTATTTTAGAAGGAGGGTGACAGGCATCGTCTTCTGACGTTACTTCTTGATAGCTTTCACCTCTTGACGAAAGTGCCCAAATACTAACAATAAATAAAGCCATTAATGCACCAAATAGCGTAACTAAAGTGCTTGTGCCAAACTGTGTAAAATTAACATTAAAGGCAATCAAAAAGGCAATTATAAGGCTTGGGATAATTGCTACCACCCAAATCGGTTTACTGATTTTAATAATGTTAGTTGAGAGTATTTTAATTTGGTGCTTTTGTTCTTGCGCTGTTGGGCGTAAAAAATTTTTTTTGTGTATTGTATTAACCAGTAAACCACTGAATGTACCCACAACTAACCCTATGCCCATAATTAACAAGCCTTCAGTAGGTCGGGTAGCAAGTAATAAAAACGCTGCATCGCCCATTGTAGCTGTTAGCACAGCAATAATAGCACCAAAGCTTGCTTGGCCTTTTGTAAATTGAGTAACCACAATAATAGCGCCACCACAGCCAGGTAATGCACCTAAAACCGCTGCAAAGCTAATTTCTAAAATAGGGGACTTGGCACTTAAATAACAAAGCTCTAATTGAGGTAAGTGTTCTATAGCGTAGTAATAAATTAACAGGGTAGCAGCAACAAACACACTCACTTGAAAAAATGCATCACTGAGTGCGGTCATTGTTATTTCGCGTAATTGCGGTATTGCAAGGCAAGTTAAAATAAATAAAGGCAGCATTAAGCGTTTATTTTGGCTCAAAAATCGTTTTGAGGCAGGAGTAATAAAACCAATGTGAGGAAGTGAAATCATACAATGCGACCTAATAAATTAACTAGGTCACACTGTATATTTTAATTAAATGATAATCAATATCATTTGCATCTATTTAAATCGATTACTCTGTTTGAGTTTTTCGATAGCTAAACTCAAATTAGTTTAAACTTAAATATTAGGCTGTGATTAAATAGAACTACTTACGCTGAAATTCAGAGTTTGTATTCCAGGTTGGCCACTGTTCTGTTTCAGAAATATCAAAACCTACCTTATAAAATAATTGTAAGTCTTGAACAGCACCCGATAAATCCCATTCATCACGGTAACGGTCACATGGTTGATGGTAACAACCGCGAAGTACTAAGCTCATACGTTTACGGTAATTAGCCGTTTCTTCATCAGCAGCCACGGTGCCGCCACCTGCGTACATGGCCGGAATGCCCATGTTTGCAAATGCAAAGTGATCAGAGCGGTAATAGCCACCAGATGACGGTTTAGGATCGCCTGATATTGTTCTGCCTTGCTCTTTAGCTGCAGTTTCTAAAAACTCATCCATTTGTGATTTCCCTATACCAACCACATTCATGTCTTTTACTTTGCCTAATAAATTTAAGCTATCCATGTTTATGTTAGCGACTGTTTTATCCGCTGCAATCACTGGATTTGCCGCATAGTATTTAGAACCTAATAAGCCTTGCTCTTCAGCAGTTACCGCTAAAAATGTCATTGAGCGGCTAGGGTGCTTTGGTAATTTAGTAAACGCTTCAGCTACTTCAATTAGCCCAGCGGTACCCGTTGCATTGTCGTGAGCACCGTTATAAATTTGATCGCCTTTACGTGTTTTATCTGTACCTAAGTGATCCCAATGAGCCGAGTAAATAACATGCTCATCTGGTTTTTCACTACCAGGTAAAGTGGCAATAAAGTTATACGACACTGATTTTTTAATCGTATTTTTAACATTAACAGAAGCAGTTAAATCGCCCATATCAACATGGTAAGCACCTTTAGCAGCATTTGTTTTAACGGTATCAAAATCTAAACCTGCTTTAGTAAAGAGCTCTTTTGCTACGTCAGTTGTAACCCAGCCTTCAACGGCTACACGGTCCACGTTGTTGTTTTCTTTTTGAAAACCAAACTGCTCGCCGCTCCACGAGTTTTCAACAACCGACCACGGGTAAGAAGCAGGTGCTGTTTCATGAATAATAATTGCACCAGCGGCACCTTGTCGACTCGCTTCTTCGTATTTGTATGTCCAACGACCATAATAGGTCATCGCGTCGCCAGTAAATAAAGTAGGGTCTTTTGTTGCAAAACCTGGATCGTTAACCAGCATTACAACCGTTTTGCCTTTAACGTCTAATCCTTCGTAATCATTCCAATTGTATTCAGGTGCGTTAACGCCGTAGCCCACAAATACAAGTTCAGAATTTTCTATGCCTTCTTGTGCGCTTATGCGGCTGCTACCCATAACCATGTCTTTTTTGTATTGATAGTCTTTACCACCAATACTTAATACCATGTTTGCATCAGCCTCAAGCGACACAAGTGGAACTTCTTGTAAGTAGCTGTCGCCATTACCTGGCTCTAAACCTAGGGCTTTAAACTGCGCAGTTAAATAATCAAGCGTTAGCTTTTCGCCAGGTGATGAAGGAGCACGACCACCAAATTCGTCTGATGCGAGTACTTTTACATGTTTAGCCAATTCATCAGCTTGAATACTGTTATAACCATTTGTTACATCAGTAGGTGTAATACTTGTTGTTGCGCAACCTGCTAAAACAGCAGTAGCGAGGAGTGTGAGAGAGAAATAATGTTTCATGTCAGCTCTTTTTTTGTTTTAAGTTGTGATTAGTATATTAACTTCTATTAAGTAGAACCAGTTTTTGCGGTAAACTTCTCGTAAATTATAGGCATAAATTGTTAAAGGTTTAAATGAAGCGTTTTACTCCCCCCGAGCAGTGGCAAATCAGTAGTTTAGAAACCGGTGCATTTTCGCACTTACGTGAGCTATTTAAAGTTAACGAACTAACTGATTGGCCGGCTCCACAGTGGTTTTCTCCATTTTTAACCGCTATTAATGCGAATAATATTCCTATTACTTTTGAAGATGATGCAAAGGTAGATTTTGGCGATCGTTATTACGAACAAGTTATTTTTGAAACGGGTGTTGTACCTACACGCAGTGAGAATTGGCATGACTTGTTTGGTGGCTTTATTTGGTGTTTATTTCCTAAAACCAAAGCGCTTATTAACCAGCGTCATGTGCAAGATATAGCTGAACATGGTTTGCAAAAGCGTACCAAACATCGTAATGCATTAACGCTCTTTGACGAATGTGGTGTGGTATTGGCAATAAGCGATACTAAATGGCAAGAATTGCTTCGCGATCACCAATGGAAAAAAGCGTTTGTTGAGCATAAAAGTGAATGGGGAAAAAGCATTAAAGCGTTTATGTTTGGCCATGCTAATTATGAAATGCTCACCAAACCTTATATAGGTTTAACGGGTAAAGCATTGTTTGTTTGTGTACCAGATGAAACATTTTGTAAAGATTTAGTAACTCAATACCAGTACCTAGACCAAGCCCTTTATGAGATGATTAAAATAGATAACTGCTTAGCCGATAACAAACAGCTTTCGCCACTGCCATTATTAGGCGTGCCTGGTTGGCATGATGAAAATAAAGACGACTCTTTTTATAACAATACAGATTATTTTAGAGCGAAACGAAGGATACGAACATGATAGAAGTTGCTGGGCTTAAAAAGAAATTTAAGCTAACTAAAGATCACAAAAAAAATAAAATAGACGACATCGACCCCCGTGAAGATAAAGACTATTTTCATTCAGTACGAGACGTAAACTTTAGCTGCGCGAAGGGTGAGGTACTTGGATTACTAGGACCCAATGGCGCAGGTAAAACAACAACACTTAGAATGATTTCAACCGCATTAAAGCCAGATGAAGGTTCAATAACAATTGCTGGAAACGACATTGTAAAAAAACCGTTATTAGGGCGTAAGTCTATCGGTTTTTTATCAGGCTCTACCGGGTTGTATGGTCGCTTAACGGTAAAAGAAAACATAGAGTATTTTGCAAAATTACACGGCATGAGCAAAAGCGATATTGCATCGCGTTGTGATGAGCTATTTACATTACTTGATATGCATAAGTTTATTGATAAACGTGCTGAAAACCTATCAACAGGTATGAAGCAAAAAGCAAATATAGCGCGTGCAGTTGTTCATCGCCCAGCAGTTGTGGTACTTGATGAGCCAACAACGGGCCTTGATATAATGACAACACAAACCGTTATTAAATTTATCAAAGGTTTAAAAGCGCAAGGGACGCCTGTTATTTTCTCAACCCATCATCTAGATGAAGTTGCACTTTTATGTGACCGTGTCGCTGTAATTAACGAAGGTATTAGCTGTTTTGACGGAACAGTAGAAGAGTTTAAACAAGCAGGTAATAGTGATGAGCTTAACCAAGCGTTTATGAATATATTAACGGAGAAACATGATGTTTGAGGTATTTAAAAAGGAATTAAGAGAGTTATTACGCGATAAAAAAACGCTATTATTTGTAGTCGCGCTCCCTGTTGCTATATTTCCGTTATTGTTTGCCGTAATGGCATTTATAAGCTCGCAAGCTGCAATGGACGCAGAACAAAAAGTAAATACATACGCTATTATTAACGGTGAATACGCACAAGAATTTACTGACAAAGTGTTTTATCACAAAAGTTTTGAGCTTTATAAAGGTACTAAAACCTTTAATAACATTGAAGAGCTTAAAGCAGGTGTAATCGCTGGCGATATTGATATGGGTATTTATTTACCAAGTCATGCTGTGCAAACATTGGACGATGGAAAACAAAGCCAGTGGCAGGTTGTCTTTAACGATTCAAAATCTATCAACTTTTTATTCGAACGCGTTAAAGAGCTCGCAAAAGAATACAGTGACGTGCTGCAAACTCAAAAGCTAATCAGTTTTGGTATTGAAGAGTCTGTTCAAAAATCTATTCTTAATCCAATTGAAGTCATAAAAGTAGATACCGCCGATAAACGTGAAAACCTTGGCGAAAAAATTGGCGGTTTTTTACCTTACCTACTTATTCCATTAGTATTGATGGGGGCAACTTATCCCGCTATTGATTTAGGCGCTGGCGAAAAAGAACGCGGCACACTAGAAACACTCCTACTTACACCTATTACGCGTACAGAGCTGGTGCTTGGTAAATTTATAACCTTGTTAACTACATCCATTGCCTCCACAACCATAACCGTCTTAAGTATGGGGTGCTGGATAGCATTGGCGCTCGCATTTGCCGATCTTGATTTTATTAAAGCCGCGTTTAGTACATTAGCAGTTACCGATTTACTAATGATATTTGTACTATTATTACCTGTTGCAGCTATATTTTCGGCCTTAGCTCTGGCTATATCTATCTATGCTCGCACGTTTAAAGAAGCGCAGAATTATATGGCACCACTTAGTATGGGCGTATTTTTCCCGATTATTATTTCAATAATGCCAAATATGGAACTCACTGCTAAAACAGCATTCATTCCTGTTACAAACGTAGCATTAGCAATTAAAGAAATAGTAAAAGGGACTGTTGATTACACATTTGTAGGCTTAATATTTTTAGCCACTGCAATCATTGCTGCTGGGATATTGGCATTTTGTGTTAAGTGGTTTAACAGAGAAGATGTGCTATTTAGATAATGTACATAAAGGTTTTAAGAATATATAAAAGGTAGCAATTGCTACCTTTTATACTTTGAAGCGATTAATAGTTAAAATAGCCCATTTATTAATTTTGTAAGCCAATATTTTTTAACCCATTCATTTAAAATTCACATAAGGGTTGTGCTCTAAATAAAACTAATGATTTAGTCTTTTTATTATAAAAATTATAACGATAACTGATTAGTTAGAGGGTCCAATTCTCTCTTTAATACTCTATACTAATAACAATAAAAACTTATGGTGAAGGTAAATGTTAAAAAAGAATATTTTTTTGAACGTGACAAAAAATAATAAATTAATGCTCGTTGCAACAATAATATTTGTTCTTATAGCTTTACCATCTCTGTATTTGTTCGATCAAAAAGTAAGAAGTGATGTTTATAATTCAGCTCAAATAGAATTAAAGCGTGAACTTGAAACAAAGAGCTATTCATTAAAAAAACATCTTAAAGACAGTGTTACCGCCATTCGTTTTTTAGATGCTACACCACCAATACAAGGCATTACCCGCGCTAAAGAAAATAAACTAATTGATCCTGTTCTTGGTACGCCAATAGATGTTTGGCAAGAGCGCTTAGCAAGTATTTTTACTGGTTTTATGCAGACCGATGACAGTATTTTGCAAGCTCGTTATATTATGCTCGAAGATGGTGGGCAAGAGATTGTTAGAGTTGACCGAAATCAACTTGGAGAGATTAATCGACTGCAAGGTCTGCAATTACAAAAAAAAGGCCAACGCGATTACATAATTAAAGCAAGCATGCTTGATAAGAAAAGTGTTTATATTTCTCCAATTAACTACAACCGTGAAAATGGACAGATACAAGAACCTTATATAAGCACTTTTCGTGTTGCTAAGCCTGTTTTCGATGAAAATAATAAAATATTTGCAATATTAGTTACTAATTACTTTGCGGATAAATTACTTGAAGATTTAACAGTTGAATCTCCACAAGGGACGCAGATTTACCTTATGAATAATGAAGGTGAATTTTTATATCATCCAAACCCTCAACTTCGATTCAGTTTTGAATTTAATAAAACTAAAACATGGACTGAAGAATTTTCCACTGCAAGCACAATGGCAGAGCAAGGTACTTTACCAATAAGTAATTATCCAGTGGCTTACACTTTAAAAAAACGAATTTCGTTTGAGGGTGATATAGCCATGCTCCCTTTAGAGCTTGGTGTAAGTGTTGATACAAAAACATTGTTTGCAAAGGTGAATGAGAGACGTCAAAACTTTATTGCAATGTTAGTAGTATTTTTTAGCGTATTTTTAGTTATTGCTTTTTTATACCAACGTTTTATAAACCGTAAGCTGTTAATTAATTCTCTAAAAGAGCAAAATAATAAAGTAATAGAAAATTCTCTAGATGCTATTTTTACAATTGAGCAAAACGGCGAAATTGTTCACTTTAATAATACCGCTAAAGAGGTTTTTGGTAGTTCAATTTCAGGCACTAATCCTGATTTTGTCTCGCTGTTTAATTTAAACGACGCAGACACTAATTGTATACAAGAGACTATTAAAAACGGTTCAAAAATGCCGTTTGAAGCTATCTACACAGATGGTTATGGCAACAAACAATATTTTTCGATTACGCTTAGCAGTATTTTTGACGTATATAATAACCGTTATCAGGTAGCGGCTATTTTAAGAAATATTAGCTCATTAAAAAATACGCAATCAGAGCTCGAAGCGTTAAACAGTACTCTGGAGCTAAAGGTTTCACAAAGGACCATTGAACTAGAACGTGCAATTGACCAAGCATTAGCAGCAAGCCAAGCAAAAAGTGACTTTGTAGCAAATATCTCTCACGAAATACGCACACCAATGAATGGCGTACTAGGGATGCTTGAAATGCTCAAAGAAGATGGCTTGACCGATCAACAATACCATTATTTAAAACTAGCAAATAGCAGTGCTAATTCATTGATGAATCTGATTAACGATATTCTTGATTTTTCTAAAATTGAAGCAGGTAAGCTTGATATTGATAACCATACATTTGATGTTGTTACTGTATGTAGCGATATGATTAGCTCTTTAGCTTTACAGGGCCAACGCAAAGGTCTTGAAGTATTTTTAGATACTAAAGATGTAGTAGACAGAATGGTTATTGGCGACAGCCATCGACTTAAACAAATTTTAATTAACTTAGTTAATAATGCATTTAAATTTACCCACCGAGGTGAAGTAAGTTTAACTGTCGGTTCTAAGTACATAACTGACTCAAAATTATTAATGAGCTTTACAATAAAAGATACCGGAATTGGTATAGCGCCTGAAAACATAGACAAACTATTTGAAGTATTTACGCAAGAAGATTCAAGCACGACCCGCCACTTTGGTGGTACAGGCTTAGGTTTATCTATATGTAAAAAACTTGCTCAGTTAATGGGTGGCAATATTACGGTTATAAGTAAAAAGGGCGCGGGTAGTACCTTTACCGCAACGGTTGAGCTACATGTAGCACAAGAGAAAAAACTAAACACAGGTATTGAGCTTGCTACAAGTATTAACGTAGCGGCATTAATAGCGCGCGATAACGTTTATAAAAACGTGTGCGACTTATTGTTATTAACCTGCAAAGTAAAAGCAGAAAACATTGTACGACTTGACTACTTTAGTGAGCACAAAGAGTTTGAAGCTGATTTATTATTAATTGATGATGAGCATCCTCAAATTGTTGCGTTAATTGATTACTGTAAACAGTTTAATAAAAAGTATGTTTTAATTTTACGAGATATGGTTACAGATAAGCCAATCAAAACGGTATTACCTGAAGGCTGCCATATTTTAAATAAACCACTCACTCAAGATCAATTCAGCTATAAATTGACCAGCTTATTTGGTGCTAGTAGTGACTGTATTATAGCGCCACCAAAAGGCTTGGAAGAGGAACAAGTAGAGCCTGACCTATCTGCGTATCATGTATTATTAGTTGACGATAATATGATAAACATTGAAGTAGCTAAGGCAATATTAAAACGTACTAAAGTAAAAATCACTTGTGCGTCAGACGGTATAGAAGCCTTAGAAGCACTGAGAGAAAACGAAGAGCAAGCTTTTGATGTTATATTAATGGATTGCCAAATGCCCAATTTAAATGGCTACGATACCACAAGTGAAATTAGAAATAGTAAGGCAGGGGTAGATTATACTCACATACCGATTATCGCTATGACAGCGAGTGCGATGGAAGGTGATAGAGAGCGTTGTTTAGCTGCTGGAATGAACGACTACATTACTAAACCAATTAAACCACAAACTTTAAAAGACAAGCTAATTACTTGGTTAAGTTAATCGTTTTGAAAATCAGCTGCTAAGCAGCTGATTTTTTTGGTTTGGTATTTGTTGACGTATTTAAAGGCGTGTTAAGAATAGCTATGTCTGCGCTATCGAGTATAAACTGAGTATCTGACCAATGTAGTAATTCTATCTTTCCATCTTGCTGCTCTACCAGCGCTGTACAGCTCTCAATCCAATCTCCATCGTTACAATACATAATTCCGTCACCTACTTTTATTTTGGGATGATGAATGTGTCCACAAATAATACCGTCTACGTTTTGCTTTTTAGCTTCATGAATTGCGGCATCTTCGAAGGCTTTAATTGCTTCACGTGCTTTGTGTACGCGAGCTTTTATCCATGATGCAAGCGAGTAGTAATTACCACCAAATAGCTTTCGAATACGATTGGTCCAGCGGTTTAAAAATAATAAAAAGTCGTATCCTGCATCGCCCGCGATACTAATAAGTTTGTTATAGCGTGTCGCGGAATCAAAATCATCACCGTGTACGAGTAAAAAACGTTTATTAGCTTTAGTGGTGTGAATAAACTGCTGGTGGATTTCAATACCAAATAACGTTTGATTTATATAGTTCCTAAACGTTTCGTCATGATTACCGGGTATATAAATGACGCGTGTACCGTTAACTGCTTTTTGTTGTATACAGCTCAATACTTGATAATGCGAAGGGTGCCAATAAAACTGTCTTTTCATCGACCACAAATCAATAATATCACCCACTAAATAAAGTGTGTCGGATTCTACCGAGTTTAAAAAATCGAGCAAATAATCGGCTTTACAGTCTTTGTAACCTAAATGAACATCTGATATCCAAATAGTAGGGTAGTGTTGTTTCTTACGCTGTTGATTGTTTGTCATGCCCGTTATCCATAGTGTAATAATTAACACTGTAGATAAACCCAATGACACTTATGAGACACTTTAGCGAAGCCTCTATGACAATTTATACAAAGTCATGCAATTAAAATATTTATATAGAGCTAGGGCGTGTTGACCTTTCGTGATTGATTTTACAGCAGACTGTTTGTTTTTAGGCAAGGAAGATCATATGTAGCGTGGTTATTCCCCATAAATAGGTGATAACGCAGTATAAATGCCAAACATGCGCTGCCCTTTGAGTTCTTATAGGGACTATTAGCTCTTTGTTGCCTACATAGATGTCGGTAAGGGGCGTAAGCAGGACGCGGAAGCTTTGCTCGGCTTTTACTTATTCTTACATGGATGTAAGTCAGTAGAATAACGCAGGAGCAGTTATCGAGTCTACTAGGTTACAAACTTCGCGCTGCGATTAAATCGTCCCTAGATTGAGCGAATTTCGATCCACGAGATCAATGCGCCTTAGGAAAGGTGAGTTGATGATCAGCTACCATTACGCATTGCTATTAATTGCGCATAAAAAAGGCCGCATTTTAAATGCGGCCTTATAGTCTGTTCTAAGCGTGGGTGTTATTAACCTTTAACGGCTGCTTTAATTGCATCAATTGCTGTATCGATATCAATCATTAGCTTTTCACCTGTACGGCGGTTTTTAAGCTCAACTTTATTCTCGTCAAGGTTACGCTCACCAATTACTAGCGTAAATGGCACACCAATTAGCTCCATGTCATTAAACATAACGCCAGGGCGCTCTTTACGATCATCAAATAACACATCAAGACCTGCATCTTTTAAACCTTGGTAAAGGTTATTTGCTATATCAGGAATACGATGCGATTTGTGCATGTTCATTGGAACAATTGCTAAATCGAATGGCGCGATTGATTTTGGCCAAATGATCCCGTATTGATCGTTGTTCTGCTCAATAGCAGCGGCAACAATACGTGAAACACCAATACCGTAACAACCCATAGTCATGGTTTGGTTTTTACCACCTTCGTTTAACACGCCGGCTTTCATGGCTTCTGAGTATTTAGTGCCAAGTTGGAAAATATGCCCAACTTCAATACCGCGTTTAATTTGCAAAGTACCTTCACCACATGGGCTCATATCACCTTCAACAATATTACGAATATCAGCAACGTCGTAATCAGTTACGTCACGATCCCAGTTAATACCGCTGTAATGCTCGTCGTCTTTATTTGAACCGGCAACAAAATCAGCAAGTATGTTAGCTGTTCTATCAACAATAATAGGCATTGATAAGCCAACAGGGCCTAATGAGCCAGGCTTTGCGCCAATAGCAGCAACAATATCCGCCTCTGTTGCCATTTCAAGCGGAGAGTCTACTAATGGGTGTTTTTCAGCTTTTAGTTCATTTAATTCGTGATCGCCACGAAGTACTAAGGCAACTAAACCACGTACTTCATTTTCATCAGGCGTACCATAAACAATTAACGTTTTAACACCGCGATGTGGCTTAACACCGTAGTGTTTTTTAAGCTCGTTAATAGTTTTAGCGTCAGGTGTTGGAAACGCTTTAAGCTCTTTTGATGCTTCAGGGCGAGCTTCAATAGGTGCCAGTGCTTCTGCTTTTTCAATGTTAGCGGCGTAATCACTGCCATCACTAAATGCAATTGCATCTTCGCCCGATTCAGCAAGTACATGAAATTCATGCGATACGCTACCACCAATAGAGCCTGTATCGGCTATAACAGGGCGGTAATCAAGGCCTAAACGCTCAAAAATGTTACAGTATGCTTTGTGCATTGCTTGATAAGTTGCATCTAAACACTCTTCACTTAAGTGAAAAGAGTAGGCATCTTTCATTGTAAATTCACGAGCACGCATTACCCCAAAGCGAGGACGACGTTCGTCGCGTACTTTAGTTTGTACTTGGTATAAAGTAACCGGTAGTTGTTTGTAGCTGCTTATTTCTTTACGAACAAAATCTGTAATAACTTCTTCGTGTGTTGGGCCAAGTGCAAACGTACGGTTATGACGGTCTGTAAAGCGCATAAGCTCAGGACCAAATTCATTCCAACGACCAGACTCTTCCCACAAATCAGCAGGTTGAATAACAGGCATTAGCATTTCAATGGCGCCAGCTTTGTCCATTTCTTCACGTACAATGTTTTCTACTTTACGTAGCACGCGTAAACCAGAGGGTAACCAAGTGTATAAACCCGAAGCGACGCGACGGATCATACCGGCTCTAAGCATTAACTGATGCGATACAATTTCAGCATCTGATGGCGTTTCTTTAAGTGTTGCGAGTATATATTGGCTTGTACGCATGTTTTTTCCGAAATAGAGTAATTATATTCTTTTAATAGAGCTTAAGTTTACCAGCGGATGCTTTTACACTAAAGCGCTAAGTGAGTTATTTAGTTTTTTTCTATGCTTGTTACTAAGTTATGTGCATCATTAACCTGCCAGCGAATATTAAAGTCATAGAGAGTCATCCCGTAGCTTTGCATTTCTTCTTTTTGTTTTTTATAAGCAGGGCGAGGATCTTGTTTTAAAACATTGGCTATAAAATCATGTAAGTCTGGGTATTGTGATTGGGCATTAACGAACTCAATTGCCTGAGGGCTAAATTCAACCGTCATTTGTGTTTCAGGGCGCGTGTCAGCAAAGCCAGCGCTTGCATCGGGCATTGAGTCTGAATAAGGCAAATACGGTTTTATATCAATGATTGGTGTGCCATCAAGTAAATCAATCCCAGCAAGTAATAAGCTAAGCTGTCCGTTTTTATATTCAATGCCTTCAAGTTTTACTGCGCTCATTCCAATCGCGTTGGGTCTAAATGTAGCGCGGGTAGCGAATACGCCTTTTCGCTCATTACCACCTAATCGTGGAGGGCGTACCATAGCAGAGTAACCTTTATCAGCTGTTTCGTGAAAACGAAATAGCAACCAAATATGAGTAAATTCATCGAGCCCGCGTACAAATTCTTCGCGATTAAAATCAGGTGCAAAAATAAGCTTTGCTTTAGCTTGGGGCACTAAACGCGGTTGCCTAGGTATAGCAAACTTTTGTTTATAAGGAGATTCAATGTGGCCAATAGCCGAAATGGTGTAATCGCTCATAGTACTCGGGTACAAATAAAATAGAGCGCTATTCTACCCGCATTTAGTCTTTATCGCATTAAGGTAAGAAAGTTTATTACTTATAAACCGCTCGGTTTAAATCTTTAATTAGACTGAATGGTTTATATGAGTGTATTAATTAAAAAGAGCCTGAAACAAAAAAGGTAAGCCCTTAGGCTTACCTTTTATACATGTTAAATATTAATTAAAACATGTACTGAACTGATACAGATGCTACATCCATATCTGGATCAATATCGTCATCAAGTTTGTAGCGTTCGTACTCTAAACGAAATTGTACATTTGTTGTAAGTGCGTATTCAATACCCGCACCATAAAACGCATCACCACCATCTGTAGAAGCTGTTACACCGCCTACTGGTAAATCTTGTGTGTAATCAGCATCCCATTCAAGCCAACCGCCTTTTGCATACACAGAAAAGCTCTCAGTGATAGGATAGCCCAAACGTGCGGCAAGCGATACGCCATCAATTTCAGCTTTGCTGTCGATATCACTCACTTCATCAAAGTTTTGATATGCAAGCTCTAAGCTTAAGTATTCATTAAATTGTGCACCAACGTAACCTTTAAGCATTTGTGCATCGTCGTCAAAATCAGTGTCGTTATCGCTATCTTCAAATTCAAAAGAATATTGACCGTAACCAATACCTGTGTAGATACGTGGAGAATCGAAATCAGAAATGTCAGCGTGTGCTGCAGAGTTAAAACCCATTGTTGCTAAAGCAAGTGCAGAAAGAGAAAGTGTTTTAATCATTGAATAGCTCCTTTAAAATAATTTAAATGTTTGATTAAACTTATCAAACGACAATTATCTAGTTGCAGCGAACATGCCAATTTTAAAAATGATATTAAAACGCCATAATAGCTACTTTTGTATTAGTTATTATGGCGT
Organism: Pseudoalteromonas sp. APC 3691; assembly: GCF_030408135.1. Taxonomy (NCBI): domain Bacteria; kingdom Pseudomonadati; phylum Pseudomonadota; class Gammaproteobacteria; order Alteromonadales; family Pseudoalteromonadaceae; genus Pseudoalteromonas; species Pseudoalteromonas sp. APC 3691. The sequence goes on from NZ_JASDCB010000004.1 coordinate 81,032, forward strand.
TTAGATTGTTTTATAAACAAAATGAACTTTTTGATGATTTTGTTTTCAAATATAAGTTGTATGTTTTACAAAACATTATGAGTTTTTTACATGCCTATAGGATACATTCTTAAATGATTATTTTGGTATCTAAACTGTATGAAGCAAGTTTTCTGTTTCTATCGCAATTTCTTTCATTTTTATAGCGTAGTTTTCTAATTTAATATCTTCTTCGGTTACGGCTTTAAACGAAGGAACTTCTATTGGATAGCCAGTTTCGTCCATAGCAATAAAACTAATAACACAGTGGTTTGTTTCTACCATGTTCTGTGTTTTTGGGTCGCCACATCTAACTTGAATAAATATTTGCATGCTACTTCTACCCGTATGGGCAATTTTAGCTTCTACTTCTACAATTTGGCCTACTAGAATAGGGCGTCTAAATTTAACACCTGCAACCGAAACCGTTACACAGTAATGACCACTCCAACCAGCAGCACAGGCATAGCCTGCTTGGTCAATCCATTTCATGACGGCCCCACCATGAACTTTACCTCCGAAATTTACATCGGTAGGCTCTGCTAAAAAACGAAAAACAACTTTTGACGACGGCATAGATAATACTCATATTTATTAAAACTACTATTAGCATAACGTAAAAAAGGGGCCGAAGCCCCTGCAATTTAGGATATGTTTATAATTTATATGTAAAAATAGTACTTAAATACGTATCTAGCGCATAATTTAGTTACATATTCGGGTAGTTTGGTCCACCAGCGCCTTCAGGTGTTACCCATGTAATGTTTTGACTAGGGTCTTTAATATCACAGGTTTTACAATGCACACAGTTTTGAGCGTTTATAACAAACTCTTTACTGCCTTCTACTTCTTGCACTTCGTAAACGCCTGCTGGGCAATAACGCTGTGCAGGCTCATCAAATTTCAATAGATTTACGTTAATAGGGATTGACGGATCTTTGAGCTTTAAATGACAAGGCTGTGATTCTTCGTGATTCGTATTTGATAAAAACACACTTGAAAGTTTATCAAAGCTCAATTTCCCATCTGGTTTTGGATACGCTATTTTGTCAGCGGCGTTAGCATCTACAAGGGTAGAGTGATCGGGCGTATTATCTTTAAACGTAAACGGTAAAGCGCCATTAAAGATGTTTTGATCAAGCGTGTTATACGCACCCCCTACAAACTTACCTAATTTGTGCATAGCAGGGCCAAAGTTACGAGATTGATATAACTCTTTATATGCCCACGATTGCTCAAACGCAGTTTGATAATTAGCTAAATCGGTATTTGCCAACTCATTTTGCAATGCTTCAAAAATAACCTCAGCGGCAATCATTCCTGATTTCATTGCGGTGTGATTACCTTTAATTTTTGCAAAATTAAGTGTGCCTGCATCGCACCCTATAATTAAGCCACCAGCAAAATGCATTTTTGGTAATGAATGTAAACCGCCCTTAGCAATAGCACGCGCACCGTAAGCAATGCGTTCTGCGCCTTCAAGTACGTTTTTAAATACTGGATGGTGCTTCATTCGCTGAAACTCATCGAACGGGCTTAAATGTGGGTTTGAGTAATTTAAGTCAACAATTAAACCAACAACAACTTGATTGTTTTCAGTGTGATACATAAATGCACCACCATTAGTATCGCCGCTAAGTGGCCAACCAGTACCATGAACAACTTTGCCAAGCTCATGCTTACTTTCATCAATTTGCCAAATTTCTTTAAAGCCTAAACCGTAATGTTGTGGCGATGAATCTGCATCAAGTGCAAACTCATTAATTAGCTGCTTACCTAAATGACCTCGGCAGCCTTCTGCAAATATAGTGTATTTTGCACGAAGCTCCATGCCTGGCATGTAACCGTCTTTTTCATTACCGTCTTTGTCGACTCCCATATCGCCAGTAATAATGCCTTTTACTGCTTTATCTTCAATTATTAAAGAGTGAGCACTAAATCCTGGGAATATCTCTACGCCTAAGTTTTCAGCTTGCTCTGCAAGCCATCGACATACATTACCCATAGACACAATGTAGTTACCATCATTATGGAATGTTTTAGGCGTAGCAAAGTGGGGGATTGGTGTCGCTTTTTGCTCGTTATTAAACCAATAAATTTCATCATTAGTTACTTTGGTTGTAACCGGTGCGCCAAGCTCATGCCAATTAGGTAGTAGTTCATCCAAAGCTCTGGTTTCAAAAACAGCACCAGAGAGTACATGTGCACCTACTTCAGAACCTTTTTCGACTACGCAAATCATGCACTCTTGTTGTTTTTCTTGTGCTAATTGCGCGAGTTTAATTGCACTTGAAAGCCCAGCAGGGCCTGCACCAACAATTACTACATCAAATTCCATGGTTTCACGTTCGACCATAATAACCTCTTTATCTATGACGGACTTATTTGAATGTTTACTACGCATTTAAATAAGGTGTACAGCCTATTTATAACCTTGCAAATTAAACGTTACAGACTGTGAATAGTTAAAGGTTATTTTAGGTTGACGTTTACGTCAACAGGAAGTAGTCTAATTTCATAAAATAAATAGGTTGACGTGCACGTTACCTTGTAGGTTTAAATAATTATGGAGTTCCTATGAAAGTTCTCGTACCAATAAAAAGAGTGATTGATTACAACGTAAAAGCACGCGTTAAAAGTGATAACAGCGACGTTGATTTAACCAACGTTAAAATGGCAATGAACCCGTTTTGTGAGATTGCTATAGAAGAAGCAATTCGCCTTAAAGAAGCCGGTACCGCCAGCGAAGTTGTTGCTGTTACTATTGGTCCAAAAGCATCACAAGAACAATTACGCACAGCACTAGCACTGGGTGCCGACAAAGCCATTCACATCGAAACCGATGAAAAGCTCGAGTCACTCCATATTGCAAAGCTACTCGCTAAAATTGTAGAGCAAGAATCTCCTGAACTTGTAATTTTAGGTAAACAGTCAATCGATTCAGATAATAACCAGACAGGTCAAATGCTAGCGGCTTTAACTAAACGTGGCCAAGGTACATTTGCATCCAAGGTTGTTATTGAAAATGGCAAAGTAAACGTGACCCGCGAAGTTGATGGGGGCCTGCAAACGGTAGCACTTAACTTACCGGCTGTTGTTACAACCGATTTACGCTTAAACGAGCCTCGTTACGCATCACTGCCAAATATTATGAAAGCCAAACGTAAGCCGCTTGAAGTAATAGCAGCTGATTCGCTTGGTGTTGATTTAACACCGCGAATGCAATTAATAAGCGTAGAAGAGCCAGCTAAACGTACCGCAGGAATTATTGTTGAAGACGTTGCACAGCTTGTAGAAAAATTAAAAACAGAGGCAAAGGTGATTTAAATGAAAACACTCGTAATTGCAGAGCACGACAACGGTGCCTTAAAACCAGAAACCTCAAAAACTATTAACGCTGCAGTAAAAATGGGTTTTCCTGTTGATGTACTTATTGCAGGTAACAACTTAAGCGCAATGAGCTCACACGTTGCTAGCATTAATGGCGTAGATAATGTTTTAGTTGCCGATAATAGCGTTTATGAACACCAGTTAGCTGAGAGCATGAGCGATTTAGTTTTATCGCTTAGCGATGACTACAGCCACATTGTTGCAAGTGCAACGACAACAGGCAAAAACTTTATGCCACGTGTTGCCGCGCTTTTAGATGTTGCGCAAATTTCTGAAATTATCGCAGTAGTAGACGCAGATACATTTAAACGACCTATTTATGCAGGTAATGCAATCGCCACGGTTAAATCACTCGACAGTAAAAAAGTAATTACCGTACGTGCCAGTAGCTTTGATTTACAAGGTGAGCAATCAGCTGTTGCTATAACAAATGTAGATACAGTATCAGATTCGCAATTAAGCAGCTTTGTAAGTGTTGAGCAAACAGAATCAGAACGCCCTGAGCTTACAGCTGCTAGTGTGGTCATATCGGGTGGTCGCGGTATGCAAAACGGCGAAAACTTTGCATTACTTAATGGTATTGCCGATAAACTAGGTGCAGCAATTGGCGCATCGCGTGCAGCAGTTGATGCAGGCTTTGTACCTAACGACATGCAAGTAGGGCAAACAGGTAAAATTGTAGCGCCTAACTTATATATTGCAGTAGGTATCAGCGGTGCTATTCAGCATTTAGCGGGCATGAAAGACTCAAAAGTAATCGTCGCGATAAATAAAGATCCTGATGCGCCAATATTCCAAGTAGCAGATTACGGCCTAGTCGCTGATTTATTTGAAGTGCTACCTCAGCTTGAAGGCGCTTTATAACGCTTAATTAAGCAAAATTTATTCTGGTTGAAAGCCGTGGTGCTCTTAGAGTGCTGCGGCTTTTTTATACGGTAAATTAAAAACACAAAAAAACCAGCCAATTGGCTGGTTTTTAGTATTTATAAACGGCTAACTTAGTATTAGTAAGTTGCGCTGCCTTTAGTACGAGGGAAGGCAATAACGTCACGTACGTTGCCCATACCTGTTACATAAGCAACTAAGCGTTCAAAGCCTAAACCAAAGCCTGAATGCGGCACGCTACCGTATTTACGTAAATCGCGGTACCAGCTGTAATCTTCTTTGTTTAAGCCCATTTCTTCTAGGCGTGCATCAAGTACATCAAGGCGTTCTTCACGTTGTGAACCACCAATGATCTCACCAATACCTGGTGCTACTACGTCCATTGCAGCAACGGTTTTTCCGTCTTCGTTTTGGCGCATGTAAAATGCTTTAATATCGCGCGGGTAGTTTTTAATAACTACCGGTGCTTTAAAGTGTTCTTCAGCTAAGTAACGTTCGTGCTCAGACTGTAAATCAACACCCCATTCAACAGCGTACTCAAACTTTTTACCACACGTTTTAAGGATTTCTACAGCGTCTGTGTAATCAACTTGTGCGAAGTCTTTATCTACAAATTCTTCTAAGCGAGTAATTGCGGTTTTTTCTACACGTTGTGCAAAAAATTCCATGTCATCACGGCGCTCTTCAAGTACAGCTTTAAATACATACTTAAGCATGTTTTCAGCAAGTTTTGCGATGTCTTCTAAATCAGCAAACGCAACTTCAGGTTCTACCATCCAAAATTCTGCAAGGTGGCGAGATGTATTTGAATTTTCTGCACGGAATGTTGGGCCAAACGTGTAAATTTTTGACATTGCAGACGCGTAAGTTTCGCCGTTTAATTGGCCAGATACAGTAAGGAATGCTTCTTTACCGAAGAAATCTTCGCTGTAATCAACTTCGCCTTTATCTGTAAGCGGTAAGTTTTGCATATCAAGCGTTGATACACGGAACATTTCGCCAGCGCCTTCACAGTCACTTGCCGTAATGATTGGCGTGCTGATCCAGTAAAAGCCTTGCTCGTGGTAAAAACGGTGAATAGCTTGTGCTAAACAGTTACGTACACGTGTTACTGCGCCAATCATGTTTGTACGAGGGCGAAGGTGAGCATGCTCACGTAAGTACTCAATGCTGTGGCGCTTTGCCGACATTGGGTATGAATCTGGATTCTCTACCCAACCTAATACAGTCACAGTGTTAGCTTGAATTTCGTAAGATTGACCTTGGCCAGCAGATTGTACTAAAACACCAGTAACCGACACAGAACAACCGGCTGTTAAGCTAGTAACTTCATCATAATTATTCAGTGAATTAGGAACTACCGCTTGAATAGGATCAAAACACGAACCGTCATGAACGGCTAAAAATGAAATTCCTGCTTTTGAATCGCGGCGAGTACGGATCCAGCCCTTAATTGTTACTTGGCTGTCTACCGCAACATTGCCTTTTAATAGCTCTGAAATCGCTAAATGGCTCATCTTCACTCCAATGATATAAGTTGCCTAACTATTTTATTTTAACTGTGCGCAACACTCGGGCATAAATTGCACATAAACGGCGCTGCACTTGAACCCTGTATCTTACCTAGTAAAGTTGAATAAAAAAACTATTGTGGGCAACTCTTTAAAAGTTTTTATGCATGCGGTTTATTTTTAAACAGTTTTTAGAGTTTAATTGCCACTATTATGATTTGTTGCTCTTAAATTTAATGATTTTGTGGCATTATTAACAAACAAATCAAATTAATATTTATTCACACTTAAAAAATCGATGCTATGAAACAAGTTTTTATTTTACGAGGACTACCAGGAAGCGGTAAGTCTTACTATGCGCAAAGCCTTGCTGACGAATTAGGTGGAGTTGACGAAAGCCAATACCTAATCTGCTCAACTGATGATTACTTTATTAATGAGCAGGGCGAATATCATTTCGATAAATTTAAATTGTCGCAATTTCATAATTTAAATTTAGCGCGCTTTATAAATGCACTTGCTCAAGGTATGCCATTGGTAATTGTAGATAACACCAATATTAAAAAGTGGGAATTTATAGCTTACTCTCAAGCTGCTGTTGCTCTAGGTTATCAAGTAAAAGAAGTAATAGTGGGTGAAGTGAAAGACAAATCAATGCAGCACTTATATGCTAAGCGTAACTCGCATAATGTCCCGCTTAAAACTATAAGCAAAATGGCCTACATGTTCGAGTGGTAGTGCTTCGAATTTAGTTAGTAACATACATAGTAATACCTATTAAAAAGCCCATATATATGGGCTTTTTGGTTTATGTAAGTAAAAAAGTAGTTAAGCTTTTTGTTTATAAACCGCTAGTGGGTGGGATGTACTTAGTGATACATGTACTTCATCGCCAGGGTTTACCACAACTTCATGGCTTACTCGACTAGTTACAACAGTAGAGCACGCAAGTTTTACAGCGCACAAGCGGCTGCCACCTTCAAAACGTACCCAAATTACTTCGCCGTTATTGCCAACACTGCTTTGAACAAGTAATACATCGTCTGGTCGAAGTAGTACATCAACGTCGCCACTTTCACAGTCAACGCCATGAGCGGGAGCATTACCAATTGAAGTAGTGGCTTGTCCTTGGCTAAATTGGCCGCTAATAAAGCTCGCCTCACCTAAAAAACGTGCCACAAAGCGATTGTTTGGGGTACTAAAGCAGCGCTCTGGCGTATCAATTTGTTGAATTTCACCGCCTTTTAAAACGCCAACACGATCGCCAACAGAAAGTGCCTCTTCTTGGTCATGTGTTACCCAAATAGCAGGTACGCCAGCGGCTTTAAGTGCGTTTCTAATATCCCAGCGAAGCATGTCTTTAAGGGCGGCATCTAAGTTTGAAAGCGGCTCATCAAGTAATACAAAGTCAGGTTGGTGGGCAAGGGTACGCGCAAGTGCAACGCGCTGCTTTTGTCCGCCAGAAAGCGTTGCAGGTTTTTTGTCTCTAAAATCGCTCAACCCAAGTAGGTTTATCCAATACTCAGCAGGGGCTGTATCTTTTAATCTAAAGCAAATGTTTTGCTGTACCGTTAAGTGCGGAAATAACGCAAAATCTTGAAACACCATACCTACACTGCGTTTTTCAGGAGGTAGTGTTAATTTGGGAGTAGCGCGCCATTTCCCCGTGTTTATTTCGCCCTCGCTAATTGGTATAAGACCAGCTAGGGCTTGTAAAATTGTACTTTTACCACAACCTGTTGGCCCTACAAGCATAAGGATTTCGTTTTCACCCAGCGAAAAGTTTAAATCGCTTACTACGCGGTTACTGCCATAATCTATAGACAACTGACTTACAGATAGCATTATTCTTTAAATCCTTAATGTTCAAACTGGTTGCGTTTTTCGCCAGACATCATAATAGCTAACCCGCAGGCAGATATCACTACTAATAATAACCCAGGAATAGCAGCGCGACCAAAATAGCCCGCTTCGTATACACGCCATAAATAGGTAGAGAGTGTTTCAAACCCTGTTGGGCCAAGGAGTAGCGTGGCTTCTAGTTCGCGCATTGACTCTAAAAACACCAGTGCTGCACCGGCAATAATACCGCGCATAGTTAAAGGCAATGTTATGCGAGTAAATACTTCACGTGGGCTTGCCCCTAATACGCGCGCAGACTTTACTAAGCTTGGATCTAAGTGTTCAGTGCTTGTTCTAACAGAGCCTACAGCAAGTGGTAAAAATCGAAGCATATAAGCAATAATAAGCAATCCCAGTGTTTGATATAAAAACGGTAACTGCAAACCACCGTAAACAAGTGCTGTGCCCATTACTATGCCCGGAATACCAAAACCAAAGTAAGTAACACGCTCCATTATACGACCCGCTTTTCCACTCAGTGCGGCATGTGCAACGGGGATCGCAACGATAACAGCTACAATTGCCGCAATACCCGATGCATACGTAGAGTTCCACGCAATATTAAAATCAAATGAGCTAAAACCATCACGAGCTAACCAAAGCGAAAATATAGCCAAAGGTAAGCCAATAGCTAGTAGCAAAACAGGTGCAAATGTAACAAACATTGCACTTAACTGTAATTTGTTTGGAAATAAAATTAACGGGCGACCATTGCGCTCAGGCGCTGTTTTTATTTGTGATTCAACTAAAAGTAAAAAACCGACAATAACCATCAGTTGAAGTGAAAGCATTGCAGCGCGCCCTAACGCAAAGGCGTTGTATTCAACGTAAATTACGCGGGTAAAGGTATCTAAGCGCATCATTGCGGGCGTGCCAAAGTCTGATAACGTATAAAGCGCGACTAACAAAGAGCCTGCTGCAATACCGTTAACTACGCGCGGTAATATTACTTTAAATATACTTTGCGTCATCGACATTCCAAGCGTACGCGCTGCGTTAACCATGCTCGCGTCAAGGCTTAGTAAGGATGAGCGAGTTGTCATCATTACAAATGGGAAGGTATAAAGCGTCATTACAATGGCAGCGCCGGTTAGGCCATACATTGATGGTGTTTCTATTCCTGTTAAGGTGTTTATTTCGCCACCGGGGCCAAAAGCAGCATAGAGGGTAAAGGCGCCAATATAACTGGGAATTGCCAGCGGCGCTGCAAATACAACCAGCCAGAGCTTTTTAAATGGTAAATGGACATACGCGCTAATAAACGCAAGTGGCACACCAATTAAAATAGATCCGAGTACCGTTAAACCCATTAAGGATAACGTGTTTCCTAAAATTTGAAGATTGTGGGTGTCAAACACTGAGCTTGCATCGCTTGCAAGCACTATTAATACATAAACAGGGGTAAGCGCAACAAGCGCTGCAAGCAGCGCCATTGGGTAAGAGGCCGGTATTTTCATTACAATACGCCGCTGCTTCGCATCAAATCTATAGTAGGGCGTAAATCAGCTAGCTGTGTTAAATCTACTTTAGGGGGGGAAATATTAGCAAGTGACGGTAAACCTTTAGGTTGAATAATACCATTTACTAACGGAATTTCGTACGCTTCACTGGCTAAGTAACCTTGTACTTCTTTACTCAGTAAGTAACGCATAAAGTTTGTTGCAAGCGGATCGTCGTTAAGCGCTAATACACCCGATGCATTAACTAAACAGCCTGCATCATTTTGTGTAAAAGCTAAATCTAGCTTGGCATCAGGTTTACCTGATTTTAAACGCAATGTGTAATAATGATTAGCAAAACCAATATCAACTTCACCGCGTTCAACGCCCATAACAACACCTAATTCACCAGCGTATGTTTTAGCACGTTTTTTAATCTTTTTAAGCCACTTAGCAGTTTTGTCGTCGCCTTCTAAAATTCGCATTGCGGTTACAAACGATTGAAAAGAAGCGTAGGCGGGCGCCCAGCCAATACTTAAATCGCTGTCGGCAATTTCCATAATACTTGTTGGAATTTGATCTTTGGTCAAACGCGACGTGTTATATGGCAATGTACGAATACGGCCAGTTACAGGTGCCCACTCTTTATATCTAAACTGTGGTTGTAACTGAGCAGATAAATCACCTGGGATAGGTTGTGCAAGGCCTGCATCGGTTACTAAACCAATTGCGCCTGAATCAACCGCCCAAAATAAATCAGCGCGGCGAACGCCGGCTTTAGCTTCTGCAACAATCGTATTTGCTAAAGCAGCAGTAGGACCTCGGCGTATACCGAGTTTAAAGTCTGGATTTTTTTTCTGGATTGCTTGCAATACGTTTTCATACAAACCACCTTCGCCTCGGCCTAAATAAAGGGTTAACTCGCCTTTAAGCTTTGGTAAATCATCAACAGAAACTGGGTTTGCTATATCAGCGGCTAGCGCACGAGAAAGAGGCAGAGGCAATGAGCCAACCACCCCTAACGCAGCTAGGCCTTGAATAAAGGTCCTACGCTTCACTTAAAATACATCCTTACGGGCTTTTTCGGCTTTTTCTATTAAAACCTTAGCGCGGTCTAATTTTGTTTGCATATCACTGATCACATCGCGTACTTCATCTACGCTTTTGCTGTTTTTAATTGCTAGTGGCAGTGTTACGTTAAAGTCTTTTTCCAGCACTTCAACTAGGTTAGCGTCTTGCTCAATAAGTGTACCTTCAACGCCTTCAAACAGGTGTAGATAAGTATCGTGAACAATTTCAGTTGCTTCGTCTTGTAAACGCTCAGCAAATTTAGCTACTACACGGTCTAATTTGTGCTTAATTTCATCAATTGTGGCACTTTGTGTCATTTCTTTTGTAGCGGTTGCTTTTACAGTGTCTAACAAGCCTTTTTGCTGGAATTTTGCAGCAAGCTTAACAGCCCCAAGGCCTTGCCACAAGGCTATGTTCATCGCTTTTTGTTGTTTACGAACTTCCTCAGCAGGCTGCTTATTATCAATGGCCATTTTTACGCCATAAAGACCCTGCCAAATTGAAGCGTATACCGGTACAAAGTTAGTTTCTATTGCGCTGTGAAACTTAACTGATTCCCAATATTCAATTAAATCATCAGTTTTTACAGATTTTGCGCCTTTAGTATCGTAGTCGCTTACCATGGTATCAACTTTGCCTACCATCCATTCTACTTCTTCTGCGTAACTTTTAAGGTTAGCTTGAAGATGATTAACATGCTCGCCAATAGGGCCGTTAGCTAATACTGGTTGAGCCATAAACGCCGAGGCTAGTAAAAGGCTTGCACCTAAAGTTTTGGCTGGTTTAAATAGTAATTTCATAGCAAAGAAGTCCAAAAAGGTAATTGTAAATGATAGACATTATCATATAGCTAATGGTTAACGAGATCAATAACTACAAACTCGCTTAATAGATAAAAACACTAAATGTAGCGGTAGGTTACAGCAAATAGCGCTATAACCTGTATTAGGATTAGTTATTGAGACCGACTATTAAGTGTAATGCTTGCCTTTAATGGCATTATAAATGGCATCACACAGTGTTTTTATACTGGTGTCGTCACTTATATACGGTGGCATAAGGTAAATTAGTTTACCGAATGGTCGTATCCATACACCTTGCTCTACAAAATAAGCCTGAATTTTAGCAACATCAACATTACCTGCAGTATCGTTTAGTTCAACAACGCCTATTGCACCTAAGGTACGCACATTGGCAACCGCATCTAGTTCACTGCATTTATTAAGTTGTTGTAGTTGGGTGTTTATTTGCTTTATTCGTTGTTGCCAGTTTTGTTCAAGTAATAAATCAATACTTGCGCAGGCCGCTGCACAGGCAAGCGGATTACCCATAAACGTAGGGCCGTGCATTAAAACACCGGCTTCACCTTCGCTTATGCCAATGGCTATTTTATCGCTAGTGATAGTGGCCGATAGCGTCATTGAACCGCCGGTTAATGCTTTACCAATACACATTATATCGGGCTCTATATTAGCGTGCTCTACAGCAAATAATTTACCTGTACGGCCAAAACCTGTGGCTATTTCGTCGCAAATTAGCAGTACATTATATTGGGTGCACAATTTACGTACGCAGGCTAAATAATCAGGGTGATAAAAGTTCATACCACCTGCGTTTTGTACAATAGGCTCAATGATAAAGGCGGCTACTTGGCTGTGGTTTGCTTTAAAGTATTCTTCAAGCTCTTGGGCTTCAGTTTGGTTAAACTCGAACCCAAATTGACTAACCGGTGCAGGCACAAAAACGTGCTCAGGTAAAAATCCTGAATATAAACTATGCATTGAGTTAACTGGATCGCATACGCTCATGGCTGCAAAGGTGTCGCCATGGTAGCCCTTGTAAGGCGTCATTAGTTTTTGTTTTGTTGTAATGCCTTGGCTTAACCAATATTGCAGCGCCATTTTTATTGCTACTTCAACACTTACCGAACCGCTGTCGGCTAAAAACACTTTAGTTAAACTAGGCGGCGTTATATTTACTATTTTTTTGCACAGCTCTACTGCGCTGTTATGCGTAATACCGCCAAACATAATGTGGCTCATATTATTAATTTGCTCAATCATGGCGTTATTTATAACAGGGTGGTTATAGCCATGTATTGCGCTCCACCACGAGGCCATGCCATCGATTAATTGCTCACCAGTTTCGAGGTAAATAATATTGTGATTAGCATGTGTAACGGGGTATACCGGAATTGGCTTGGTCATAGACGTATATGGATGCCAAATGTGGTCACGATCAAAATCAAGGTCAATCGTATTCTTTTTAATCATATGTAAACTTTAACTTGGTGGGCTTCGTTGACAATGGTACTTCAACTCGTAGACTAAGCCAATATCACCGTTATGAAAAAAATAAGAGAGTATTATGAAACTTGCACCTGTTCGTCACGATTGGACCCACGCTGAGGTTAAAGCATTATTTGAAATGCCATTTAACGATTTACTGTTTAAAGCCGCATCGGTTCACCGTGCTAACTTCAATCCAAATGAAGTGCAAATTTCTACGTTGTTATCAATTAAAACAGGCGCTTGCCCAGAAGACTGTAAGTACTGTCCGCAGTCGGGGCATTACCGAACTGATTTAGAACGCGAACGCTTAATAGAAGTAGAAAAAGTAGTAGAACAAGCACGCCTTGCAAAACAAAAAGGCGCTACCCGTTTTTGTATGGGGGCTGCATGGTCAGATCCAAAAGACAGAGACATGCCATACATTTCGCAAATGGTTAAAGAAGTAAAAGAGCTAGGGTTAGAAACCTGTATGACGCTGGGTAAACTCACAAACGAAAAAGCGCATGAACTTAGAGATGCAGGGCTTGATTACTATAATCATAACCTTGACACGTCACCTGAGTATTACGAGCAAATTATTTCAACCCGTACTTTTCAAGATAGATTAAATACCATTGACCACGTACGCGATGCCGGTATGAAAGTATGCTCGGGCGGAATAGTCGGTATGGGTGAGCAAGCAAGCGACCGTTTTGGACTACTTATGCAACTAGCTAATTTGCCACAACAGCCAGAAAGTGTGCCTATTAATATGCTCGTTAAAGTTAAAGGCACTCCGCTTGAAAACGTAGACGATTTAGATCACTTTGAATTTATACGTACCATAGCAACAGCGCGCATTATGATGCCACACAGTTATGTACGTTTATCGGCAGGGCGTAACGCCATGAACGAGCAAATGCAATCGATGTGCTTTTTTGCAGGCGCTAACTCAATATTTTATGGTGATAAACTCCTTACCACCGAAAACCCAGACGCTGATGCCGATATGAACCTAATTAAAAAATTAGGTATGAACCCAGAAAAACGTCACGACTATTCAGACGAAGCAGTTGAAGCCTCGCTTTCATCGCAAGTAGCCGACAAAGCAACCTCTGAATTGTTTTACGAAGCGTAGGCTTATATCAATGCCTTTTGATTTTATAAATACGCATCTGCAGGCTCGCCAGCAAGGTGCGTTACTTCGTAAACGCCACGTAGTACATCACGCTACAGCGCGCACCATAACGGTTAATAATAAAACCTACCTTAACTTTGCCAGTAACGACTACTTAGGCTTTGGTGATGTGGCTGTTAATCTTAATGACTCCCACGCATTAGGGAGTCACAGCTCAGCATTGGTTACGGGTTATCAGGCCCAGCAAAAAGCGCTTGAACAATACTTATGTGAGCAATTTGGTTATGGCGCAGCAATGCTATTTAACTCAGGGTTTAGCGCTAATAGCAGCGTAATTAAAGCGTTGTTTCAAGATAAAGCCGCTGCGCAAAACAGCGCTATTTTTCAAGATAAGTTAAATCATGCAAGCTTGATTGACGGTGCTATGCACTCAAACGCGGCATTAGTGCGTTTTAATCACAACGACATGAATCATTTACGTTCACGGCTCGAAAAATCAAAAGCGCAAAACAAGCTAATTATAAGCGAAGGCGTATTTTCGATGGATGGCGATACCGCGCCTCTTAAAGAATTACTCGTACTTGCAAAACAGCATAACGCATGGCTAATGATTGATGACGCACACGGTTTTGGTGCATTAGGTAAAACTGGTTTGGGCAGTTGCGAAGCGTTTATTACTCAAACGCTGCCAGATATATTAGTCATTACCTTTGGTAAAGCAGTGGCTAGTAGTGGCGCGTGTGTATTAGGCAGTAAACAGTTTATTGATTACATGCTGCAATTTAATCGCGATTACACGTATTCAACCGCTATGTCGCCGCTTATGGCAAGTCACACTCTTGCGCGTATTAAAAACATAAAAACAGCCAATGATAAACGCGATAAGCTAAATGCCAATATTGCATTATTTAAGCAACTCACTAAAACCCATAATATTGCAGTAATGGAATCAAATACAGCCATACAGCCCATTGTATTAGGTTGTGCTGAGCAAACGTTACAAGCGGCAGATAAACTTAAACAACAGGGTATTTGGCTCACTGCAATTAGATCGCCGACGGTTGCACATAACACCTCACGTTTACGCATTACTTTAACCGCCGCACATACCGAGCAAGACATAACGCACTTAGTTAAGCATTTAGTAGGTGCAATAGCATGACTGCTCAGCCAGTATTAAAAACAGATCTAGTACAAACACAACTTGTAAAACCGTGCCTAGTGAGTAGCGATTCAAATAAAGAATTAAATAAGGAGCCAAATCGAGAGCTAAACAAGGAGCTTAAAAAGTCTACACAAAGTAAGTTTTCAAAGGCGGCGGCGAGTTATAACACCCATGCAAATGTACAAAAACATGCTGCGAGCGATCTATTTAAACTTATAAAACCAGGCTTTAATAAAAATAAGCTTTGTGTTGATTTAGGCGCCGGGCCACTTGTTAATACACACACATTACAAAGCGTATTTGCAAGCGTTGTGGCAATGGATTTGAGCTTAAACATGTTGCAAAGTAGTGATTTAACCGCACCAAAAATATGCGCCGATATGGATAACTTACCGCTACAAGCAAACAGTGTTGATGTTATTTACAGTAATTTTGCAGTGCAGTGGTCTGCTAATTTTTCGGCTTTAATGCAATCGCTTTACAGCATATTAAAACCAGGCGGGCAGGCGTACATAAGCACTGTGGTAGAGGGCTCACTTAACGAAATAAAAACGGCCTTTGCCGCGCTTGATTCTAACAGCCACATAAATACCTTTAATAATGAGCAGCATATAAACCAATCAGTCCAAAATGCAGGGTTTACTATTAACAGCGCTAAAAAGCGTATTTACACCGATGAATACACAACACCTTTAAAAGCTATTGCTTCAATTAAGGCTATAGGTGCAACTACGCAAAATCATACTAATACGCGCCAAGGGCTACTTACTAAATCTGCGCTAAAAAAAGTATGCAGTGCGTATCCGCTTATAAATAACAAAGCATGTGTGTCTTATCATGTGGTGCTGTTATCATTAGAAAAAAGCCATTAGAAAAAAGCGATTAATTGCTTAAGTTAAAACTTAAACCAAACTTAAACCAAAGTTAGATTCAGATAATAAGGCAACGCATGAAAGAATTTTTTATAACAGGCACCGACACCGATGCCGGAAAAACCTACGTTACCAGTTTGCTATTAAAGTTACTTGCCCAACACAAAAAACAAGCCATTGGCTTTAAACCCCTTGCTGCTGGCTGCGAAATGGCGTTCGATCAACTAGTAAACGCCGATGCTCTTATACTAATGGAAAGTGCAACAGTGAGCGCTAAATACGACGTAGTAAATCCGTTTGCGTTTGCACCCCCTATTGCGCCGCACATAGCCGCTGAGAAAGTTGGGGTTAGTATTACTATTGATAAACTAAGTGATGCTTATAAAGATGTAAAACAGCAGGGCGCTAATTACATACTTACCGAAGGCGCTGGTGGCTGGGCGTTACCTATTAACAATACGGAGTATTTATACGACTGGGTTAAAGCAGAAAAAATACCGGTAATACTCGTTGTAGGCATGAAGCTAGGTTGCTTAAATCATGCGTTACTAACCGCTGCGCATATGCAAAGTACGGGTATAAACTGCGTTGGCTGGATTGCAAACCAAGTAGATAAAAATATGGACGAGTACCAAGCAAACCTTGATTCACTTAAAGCACGTTTACCGTTCCCAATACTTGCCATAAGCCCATACAGCGAGCAAACTCCTAAGTTACAAATATACAAAAGCTTGCTTAGTGCGTTATCTATAAACACTTAAGTGGTTTTAAAAAGTTACTTTTTTAGGTAAATCTTGAAATAGTCAGCCTTAGTACACATATAAACATTTATAAATACATAGCTTGCTTAAAGACAATGTTACTAAGGACATAACGACTATATGACGCACCCATTTATTCAAAGCTACGCCCCAGATGCGCACGTAAGCGCCGAGCCAAAAGCACTACACTATGGCTTACCTAAAAAACGCGTAGGCATAATAGGTGGAGGTACAGCTGGCGCCACAATAGCCATTAGGCTTGCTGCGTTAGGGTTAGAAACTTATGTACTTGAAAAGAAAAAGTCGTTAATTGATGGCCCTCCAATGTGCCATTTGCATGCAGGTGGCAACTTATACCGTGAAATACCCGACGAAGACTGCATAGATTTACTCAAGCAATGTATAGATATTGCGCGCCTTTACCCTCACACTATTGATGTTCGCCCCACAGTATTTGCCGTACCTAAACGAGATGACGACTCACCAGAGGATTTATTTCCGCGTTTAAATAAATTAGTAAAAGCCTACAACGAGCTTATTGAACAAGACAGCGCTAATAAAGTATTAGGCGAGCCAGAGCATTATTATCAGTTATATAGTCGCGCACAAATGCTAAAGCTTGCTAAGCAAAAACAAGTAGCCAAGCCAACGTCGTTAGATGAGTGGATGATACCCGTTGCTAAGCATTTAGATTTAGATAAGCTAAAGTTTCCACTCATTGTTGCACAAGAATATGGTTGGAATATATTTCGTTTATCTGCCAGTGCTCAACTCGCGCTTGCCGAGTATAAACATGCACACGTTTTAACAAGCACCAGTGTTAAAAATGTATCGCCAGTGATAAATACCAATAATGATAAGCAAACAGTTAAATGGCGCATTGAATACCAATCAGAGCAAAGTCTTAATGAAAAACCTGATACTTCAACCGATACACAAGCCGATACACAAACCATTGAGGTAGATTACCTAATTAATGCGTGTGGTTTTCAAACCGGTATTATTGACGACCTGGTTGGTGTAGATGTAAAACGCATGGTCGAATTTAAAGCCTCATACATTACTCATTGGCAAGGTGCTGGTGGGCAAATACCCGAAATAATTATTTATGGTAACCGAGGTACGCCAGAAGGTATGGCGCAGCTAACCCCTTACCCTAATGGTTACTTTCAAATACATGGCATGACTAACAACATTACATTGTTTAATGATGGGTTAGCTGATGCAACGCCAATGAGCGCACAACCTAAACTTCCCAATAAATACCTGCATTATATTAAAGATGGCTGGGACAAAGCAGCATTGCAAACACGTACCCAAACAGCAATTGATTATGTAGCCGAGTTTGTCCCTGCGTTTAAAACTGCTAATACACAAAATAATGCCTTGTATGGCGGGCAACAAATCCCAGGGGATGACGACACTTTGCGCGTAGCCGATGTAAGTTTATATTCGCATATTAGTTACGCACGGGCCGAAAATGTAAAAGCATCGTCAACGTTAATAGCGGCAGATCAAATAGTGGGTGAGTTTATAAAATTAGGAATAATAAGTAGCGATCCTGCTGTAAATCATCACCGAAGTACCCACCAATGGTCGTACCTTAAACAAAATAGCGGCGAAAAAATTGACGAAGTTGCACGCATATTGGCACACGAGCGTGGTTTTCCAATTGATATGGCAGAGCTTAATAACAGCTTGTAATAAGATGACTTATAAAAAACTTTAGTCTTAAATTTGCTGTAAAACCCTTCTTAAAAAAATTATCAATAAACACATAAATAACACTTGTGTTATGACATAGTTTGTCACAGAATAGCGCTAACGTTATGACATAGTGTGTCATAACGCAGTGATTGCTTTAACCTAATTGAATTTTATGTTCGGTGATCAAACCTATTTTTGTGAGGACAATATGAAACGTATATTTTTGTTTTTATTAACTAACTTAGCGGTTATGTTGATATTAGGTGTAGTGCTTTCAATAATAATGAGTGCGCTGGGCTTAAGCCATCGTAGCCTTGGCGGAATTTTACTTATAGCCTCAGTATTTGGTTTTGGTGGATCGTTTATTTCGTTATTTATGTCGAAATGGATCGCTAAAAAATCAACAGGCGCGCATGTGATTACGCAGCCTAGAAACGAAACCGAACATTGGCTTGTACAAACGGTATCTTCGCAAGCACAAAAAGCAGGTATTAAAATGCCAGAAGTGGCTATTTACGACAGCCCAGAAATGAACGCATTTGCAACCGGCCCAAGTAAAAACAACTCGTTAGTGGCAGTAAGCACAGGCTTAATGCACAACATGACCAAAGATCAGGCCGAAGCCGTGCTCGCCCACGAAGTATCGCACGTGGCTAACGGCGACATGGTAACGCTTACGCTAATACAAGGCGTGGTAAATACCTTTGTAATATTTGCCGCAAAAGTACTGGCAGGCATTGTAGATAACTTTATTAATAGCGATGAAGAAGAGGGCGGTAGTAGCTGGACATACTTCTTATTCGATATGTTATTCCAAGTATTATTTGGCGTG
Organism: Pseudoalteromonas sp. APC 3691; assembly: GCF_030408135.1. Classification (NCBI taxonomy): domain Bacteria; kingdom Pseudomonadati; phylum Pseudomonadota; class Gammaproteobacteria; order Alteromonadales; family Pseudoalteromonadaceae; genus Pseudoalteromonas; species Pseudoalteromonas sp. APC 3691. Next base: position 99,993 of record NZ_JASDCB010000004.1, read on the forward strand.
CTAGCAAGCATAGTGGTTGCAAGTTACAGCCGTAAACGTGAATTTGCAGCCGACAGCGGCGCAGCAAAATTGGTTGGTGCTGATAAAATGCGTTCCGCCCTTGAGCGATTAAAGCAAAACCATCCTTCGCAATTAGAAGGCTCTATGATGGCCTTTGGTATTGCAAGTGGTAAAGGCGTTGCTGAGCTGTTTTCATCGCACCCGCCGCTTGATGCGCGAATAGACGCACTACGCAAGTAACTATGTAAGTTAGTAAATATTCTAAGCCAGCTTAACCGCTGGCTTTTTTATGTTTACGTTAAAATGCTAAAATCGCACGCACTGTATTTATATACAGTTATTTGTATTGCGTTATAAAATCGTTACTTTTTTAAGCTAGCACAAAAAAACTTAATCGCTAATGTAAGCCAAATTAATACTAAAAATGAAAACGATGCATTGTATGTTGCATGCATAGGGCAGGTAAAAAACGAGTCGGACTTCACCTTTAAAAATATAAAGTTTAAGGTCGATTTTTTAACAGATCAAAACACGCTAGTCGATACGCTATCAATAACCCACGAAGACCTAATTATACTTCCTAATGACTCAACAAACTTTAGAGTAAGAGGTATTGCGCAAAAACAAGCGGCCAGTTATAACAATTGCCAAGTAACAATAACCGATGCCTGGGCTTATAAATAAGCTATAAATCACTTACAAATTAATTATTAGCAGTTAGCTAAACCACTCGCTTTTTTATATGTAATATTAGTTATTGACTTGCAAGCCACTAAATCCAAAATTTATATAAGCCATTTTCCTAGAGCGATTAAGAATATGGATGATTTATTACTTAAGTAATCGTTTATACACTCCTTGTAACTTGCAAGTGAGGGATCGAAAATGAGCTTGATTGATGAAAGTACAAAGGATTTTGGAAGCATGAGCGTGTTGCTTCACAGCGTAGGAACTAATTGCTACCGCATTGAGTGGAATAGCAGAATGACCGGAGCCTCAATAAGCTTAATTCGTGTTAAAAAAAACGAATACATAGTTGTGCGAAAATGGGCAACCGCCCGAAATATAGATGACGTATCAGCAGAGTTTGATCGGGCTAACCAAGCACTAATTCATTTTTTAAATAATGTAGATGTGATTAAAAGTAAAAACGAAAGTATTGTTGCAGCTAAAGAGCATTGCATAAACTTATTTACCTCAGCTGAGGGCTTAAAACCAATTAGCCATCCGAGCTTACCTACGCCACGCTTACAAGAAGCCATAGGCAAAGAAGTCATTGTAAAATCAAGTTTAGGCAACTACCTAATATCAAAAGGAATGCTATTACAGCTATTAGGTAATCAAGCCGAGATCCAAGTTAATCCCGACCACCTTGACGAAGGCCAATTAAGGCAAAAATTTTATACCAAACAAGTTCATGTTTGCTAGTTAATTGCGCTGTCAAAACTCAAAGGCAGCTTTACTTTAATGGTAAAGCCATTTTGTTTAAACACCTTAAAAGTGCCGCCTAATGCCGTAGTGCGCTCCTCTATAAACGCTAAACCGTAGTGACCTGAGTTATCTGTTGGGGTTACTAAAGTCCCGTTATCGCTAATTGTTAACTCAATAAATTCGTCGCTGTTTATTATATTTATAATCAGTTTGCTGGCATTGCTGTGCTTCATACAATTGGTTACTGCTTCTTGGCAAATTCGGTAAATAGCTATTTCGTGATCTTTTGAAAGGCTATTATCTAACTTAAATTGTGGTTGATACTTAATATTTGCCTTGTGCAGTAAGCTTTTTAGTCGCCCTTGTGTTATTGCCTTTTCTAAACCGAGTTCATCTAGCTCACGCGGGCGAAGATAATGCATTAATTGATAAACAGAGTCATACATCGAATTAGCATTGTTTTTTAATGTAGCCACAAACGATTGGGTATCTTCGTTACTAAGGTGCGACAAAATAGCTAAATCTGTTTTTAATGCCGTTAGGTTTTGCCCTAATTCGTCATGCAACTCTTGCGAAAGGTGCTTTCGCTCGTTTTCTTGAACCGACACCATTTTGGCAGCCAGCGCCGTGTTTTGAGTTAGCTGCTCTTTAAGCTCTTTATTGGTTTGCTTTAACTCATTGTTTTTACGTTTAAGCTCAGTAATTGCAGCGCCTAAAACCATACTGGTAATTGCGTTTGCTAAAATAAATAACTGGCTAATGTAGGTATTACTAGGCTCGTGCGTAATGCTTGCTTCAACAATTATTAACGCGTTAATTAGCGCTGCACTGCTTACAGCGCCTAACGAGCCATACTTATATGAAAACCAAATAATTGGTAATAACGATGCAAGCCTTAATAGCGGGTAGGTGTCTGGGCGAACCGCATAGACAAAAAATACAATTAATATAAAACACACCAAAGTGGCTACTAGGCCAAATAATTTAGTGAGCCTGACTGTGTTAAAGCTGTATTTAGAATCGTAAATTAACATAATGAAAGGGGCAATTAACAATGAGCCAGTAATATCGCCTAAGCACATGTTTAACTGATATTGCAGTAGCTCTTTAGCAACTAATACATTTGTAAATTCAAACGCACTGGCAAACAAAAACCACTTTATAGATGTACTTGCAACACAAAGCAGTATTAACGAAAGTATACCTAGGCTGTCGTTAATGCTTGGCGGCCAACGGCTATTTTTAAACATATAAACAAGCGCTATAAAGCAAAGTTCCTGCCAAAAGCTATGAAATAAATCAAACTCCCAAACCCCACTGTATGTTAAACCAAGCTGTGCAGCTAAAGCTCGCGATACAACCCATAAGGTGAGCCAATAGCGTGTTGGAGTGAGTAAGTAAAACGCAATTTTTACGCCTGCGGGAATAAATATCGCGCTGCTCTCGGGTACGGTTTCAAGGTTTTGGCTAACCCAAAAAGTGGCGAGTGAAGCAATAAAGTAAATTAGCCCCACCAATAACTGTTTAGCTACCTCTTTGTATGCGGTAGTAAAACTAACATTAGATAAAGAAGAAACGTTAGGTAAGTTCATCTAACTGTATTACTCCCGCATCAATTGCAATTTTTAGCAGTTCAAACGAGGTCGTAACATTAAGTTTGCTGTATATGTTTGCTTTGTGTACATGTGCTGTTTTAGGCATTATTTCGAGTATTTGCGCAACTTGTTTAGCGTTTAATCCCTTAGAAAATAACGGAAGGGCTTCAAGCTCTCTGTTAGTAAGCACCGTTAATGCTAAATTTTCGCTACTCATCGAAAAATTTACGTCTTCACTAATGTACCTTTTACCTAAAGCGACCGCTTTAACTGCATCTATTAGTTCATCAGAGGCAGAACGCTTAGACACATAACCCAAAGCGCCTAATCGCAAAGCATTGCTTACATAAGGTTCGTGGTCGTGCATGGAGGCAACAATACTTTTAATATGGGGGAAAAACTCTTCAAGGTACGATAAAAAAGAAAGGCCGGTTTCAGTGCCGTTAAGCGATATATCAACAATAAATATATCAGGTTGTTCAAGCTCTACAGCCAGCTTGGCTTCTGTTACGCTGCAGGCTTCAATAATTACTTTCCAATCTGGTTGTAACTCTAAAAGCTTTTTAAAGCTGTCTCTTACTAATTGATGATCTTCTATGATACCAATGAGCATTTAAATCTCCTTTTATGCTTAAAATACAGCGGGGCGGGTAACTAATTACCTAAACGTTTTAAATGGGTTACCTCACTTAAAAGCAAGGTAACAAAACCAGTGGTTCTAAATTGGTAATTAGTTGCTGGTGGAGATTACAACTAAGATCTTTTTACGGCAGCTTATTATTACTGAGAAAGAATAATCTCAGTAATTCCTTCGGCAGATAGTATTTCAATCCAGTAGCCGTCAGGGTCTTTAATAAATGCTAAGCCTTTCATTGAGCCATCATCTGGTTTTTTAACAAACTCAACATCGTATTTTGCAAAGCGCTCACAGGCTTCGTAAACATCCGGTACGCTAATACCAATATGGCCAAAGCCTTTAGGCTCTTGGTTGCCACTGTGGTAGCCCTCAAAGCTGTCGTCGTTTTCAGTGCCCCAATTATGGGTTAACTCAATCAACGCAGGGCGACGAAACACCCATTCAGCTTTTGCCTTATCATCGCCTTCTGGCAACTCTTGTTCGTAGCCTAAAAAGTAAAGCGTAAACTTCATACCAGGAAAGTCATACTTACCTAAAAGCTTCATACCCAATACATTTTCATAAAATTCTAAAGACGGCTTTGGATCTTTAATACGCAACATAGTTTGCTGCATCACATAGCCTTGCGTGGCTTGTTCAATTTGCTCTGGAGATTCGTTATAGCTAGACATGGTGATCCTTTGTATAAATTAAGAAGCGAAAATAGAGATATAATGCTTAAACCATCATAATCAACCGTAGTTTAAATTTAAACTGTCTAGGTCAAATCATATAATAAAAACAAGGAATTTTATGGCTATAACTATAACTACAGGCACCATTGATGATGTAACCACAGTGAGTGAATATATCCCTGAACTACTAACAGCCATTGATAGTGACACTTTACGTAACCGTTTAGAAAACAAAAAAACATTGATATTAGTAGCACATAAAGAAGATACATTAGTTGGTTTTAAAATTGGCTATGAGCTATCTAATACACAATTTTATAGTTGGCTGGGTGGAGTGCATTTTAACTATCGTAGATTAGGTATTGCTAAAAAATTACTTGTCCAACAAGAAAAGTGGGCTTATGAAAAAGGCTTTACCAATATACACGTTAAATCGATGAACCGGTTTCCTCAAATGCTGACTATGCTAATCACCAATGATTATCATGTTTGTGGCTACGTTGATAATCAAAGCACAGAGCTAAGTAAAATTAAGTTTGTAAAACAACTAACAAAGTAGATGCAGGCACTTTATTCATCGTTATTTAACTTAGCGCCATGTAGGGTTATAAGCAAAAGCTAATTGCCACCTTTAATAGCAAGGAACCACTATGTTTTATGATGATATGCAGGGATTATTACGTGTACTTACAATAGGTGTACTGGGTTATATTTCACTGGTGTTTTGGCTGCGTATATCGGGTAAACGTACGCTTTCAAAGTGGAATGTGTTCGACTTTATAGTCACCATTGCGCTGGGCTCTATATTAGCGTCTGTTATTATTTCAAAAAGTGTTCCGCTGTTTGAGGGCATACTTGCCTTTGTAGTATTAATTGGGCTGCAATATATTATTACGTGGCTTAGTGTGCGCTCGTCAAAATTTGCAGCACTTATAAAAGCAGAACCCACGCTTTTACTGAGTGATGGTGAATATTGCTCGGCTGCACTTAAATCGCAGCGGGTAACAAAATCAGAAATTCGCGCCGCTATTCGTGGCGCTGGTATACTAGCCATAGAAGATGTAGCCGCAGTAGTGCTAGAAACCGATGGCAGTTTTAGCGTACTTAAGCAAAATAACAGTGGGTTAAAAACCGCGTTAAGCGATGTAAGCGGGCATTAAATTAATACGCCAATAGTTATATGAACTAAGGCAGGTATAACCTGCCTTACTTTGTATTAAAGCTTATTTTTATTTAGCATGCTGCTCTAATAAACTAAAGGTAGGTAAGCGCCATTTAAAGCGTATTGATGCCATACGTATTAAGTAGCCTGCAACAAGGCTTGCAATAATGCTGATGTTGTCGTCAATATTATAATGGTGTAGCGCTAAGTATAAACAGGCAACAAGTAACGATACACTCGCGTATAGCTCGTTATGTAATACAAGCGGCGCTTGGCGGCATATTAAATCACGCAGTAACCCACCAAATACGCCAGTAACAACCGCAGCCACTACACAAATACCGTAATGCAGCCCCATATTTAGCCCCACTTGGCAGCCAATAATACTAAAGGCAGCTAAACCCAGCGCATCTAAGCGCATAAAAATGCCTTTAAATTTAACTACCCATTTAGCAAGCCACGTAGTAACAATACCTGCAATACAGGTAATTAATAAATACTCTGGGTGTTGTACCCACGTAAGCGGGTAATTGCCTAGTAATATATCTCGTACGCTACCACCGCCAATTGCGGTGGCGCTGGCTACCAGCACTACGCCAAACCAATCCATTTTCATTCGTCCTGCGCTAAGTGCGCCAGTCATGGCTTCTGCTGTAATACCAATAATATAAACAATCGTTAATAGCATGAGATAATCACTTAAAATACGTGCGTAAAAATAAGGTGTGGATTGTATAGATAAATTAAGTAAATAACGAATGAAAAATCGTACTAAAAACGGTTAATTCAGATAGAAATAGCTAATGACAAAACCTAGTGTAAACAAGCTGTTAAGCTAATCGGTGAGTGCGCGGTGGCTGATATGAATTAAAGGACATTTGGCCGCAAATTATAAATAAAACAGGTTGAGGTTTAGTTGTTTTTAGCACGCTTATTTTTAGCTAAATTTAATAACTTAGTTTAATAATTTTGTTTAGTAGGTAAAGCGTAAAATTAACACAATATGAATATTTAGTTGCATGGTTTTAATTTAGGAACGTATAATAACAAGTGTTAACTAAATGGAATTTGCGTAAAACGCAGCTTAAGCATAATAGGCGGATACATGCACAAAGGATTGTTAAAGTCGTGGAAAACCGACAAAGGTTTTGGTTTTATTAAATCAGACACCCTAGAACACCACACGTTTATACACATATCAGCGCTCAAACACATGAGCCGTAAGCCAAAAGTTGGCGATACCATTTACTTTGAAGTTGCTACACAGCCCGACGGTAAAACCAAAGCAATTAACTGCCGTATAGAAGGCGTTGCAGAGCTTAAAGCACCTTATCAAAAACACAATAACCAGCCGCACTGCATTGCCAAATCTAATTTTGCTAGTAGCTTTTTGGGCAAAGTTGCCTCAATAGCGCTTATTGCTGCGCTTTGTTTTTATGCGATTAATAAATACAATACTCACTCAAGCAGCCAAACACCCGTTATTACTAGGGCGTGTTGACCTTTGTGGATTGAAATTTGTTCAATCTAGGGGCGATTTAATCGCGGCGCGAGGTTTGTAACCTAGTGGGCTAAGTAAAAACCGAGCAACAAAGAGTTAATCGCCCCTAGAAAGAACCCAAAGGGCAGCGCATGTTCGGCATTTATGCTGCGTTATCGCCTATTTATGGGGAATAACCACACTACATAGGCTCTGCCTTGCCTAAAAACCAAACATACAGCTGCAAAATCAACCACGAAAGGTCAACACGCCCTAATGATGATTTAGCTACTAATGATGATTTAGTCACCTTTGATGAAAAATACCCAAAAACCGTTATTCCTAAAAGCACGCAAAATTTTACGTGTGATGGCAGGCAGCACTGCAGCCAAATGACATCTAAAGATGAAGCAATATTTTTTATTAATAACTGCCCGAATACAAAAATGGATGGTGATAGGGATGGTGAACCTTGTGAGAGAGATACGAGGTTTTAAAGGCTATTTAGTGCGTTAGAAACACCGCAACCAGAATTAAAAATAGATTTAGAAGCGCTTGAAAACGCAGGTGCTATAAATTTAAATCAAGCGCTTGATTTATCGGCATCGGTAGCGCGTCAAAATAACTTTGGCGGGCTTTGGAATAGCTTTGCGCTACGCGGCTTTGTAGGCGATGAAAACTTGCCAAGCAATTACCTTGTTAATGGGTTTAATGCTGGGCGTGGCTTTGGTGGCTCACGTGATTTGTCGGGTATTGAATCGGTTGAGGTGTTAAAAGGTCCACGTGCTGCTTTATTTGGCCGTGGTGAACCTGGCGGTACAGTAAATCTCGTTACTAAGCGCCCAACGTTTGATACAAGCGGCGAGCTAAAGCTAAGCGTAGGCAGCTTTGACACCTACCGCGCTGATGTAGATTACACCACGCCCCTTAGCGACGACGTAGCAATTAGACTGGTTGGTTTTTATGAAGACGCAAAAAGCTTTCGCGATACAATAGAGACAACTAAACAAGGCTTTAGCCCATCAATAACATGGAACATTAATGACAACAGCCAGCTAATATATGAGCTTGAATACAGCGACCAAGAGGTTCCTTTTGATAGAGGCGTATTAGCCATAGATGGCGAACTTGGTTTAATACCACAAAGCCGCTTTTTAGGTGAGCCAGGTGATGGCCCAATAGAGGCTGATGTACTTGGCCATCAATTAGAGTTTATTCATGACTTTAATGATAATTGGAGCGTATTGCTGGGCGCTAACTACCGTGATACTTCGCTGAAAGGGGTTGCTACCGAAACCGGTTTTGATGGCGTGATTGATGGCGAAGTAAATCGCTTTAGGCGCTACCGTGATTACAATGCAAAATATCAGGTATTTAGAGCAGAGGTGACAGGTAGTTTAGAGGTTGCAGGGTTGGATCACCGTTTAATAATTGGTGTTGATTCTGATAAGTTCGAAAATGATCAATTTGTTCTTCGTGTACGTGGCGATCAGTATATAAATGTTTTTAATCCTGTATATGGAGCATATGAGTTACCTACGCCAACGGCCAATACCGATAAGTTAGAAGTGCAAGAGTCGTTAGGTGTATTTATACAAGACCAAATAAGCCTAACCGATAAGCTTGATGTACGTATTGGTATACGTTTTGATGACTACCAACAAACACTCAATAATCGTTTAGCTGATACACAATCAAAACAAAATGAGTCACGTGTTAGCCCCCAATTAGGTGTTGTGTATGAGGCGAGCGAGTTTGTATCTGTTTATGCCGCTTATGGCGAAAACTTTAGGCCTTTATCAGGCACTGATACAAATGGCGATGGGTTTGAACCAAATCGATCTACTTCAACAGAGTTGGGAGTTAAATTTACTTTAAACGATGGCGCTTTATTTGGCACTATCGCGATGTTTAAAGTAGAGCAAGACAACATGCTGGTGGTTGACGATCCCACTGCATTTACTTTTGCTGCAATAGGGGAAGCACAAAGCAAAGGCATAGAGATTGATATAAACGGTGAGCTAACGGATGATGTAAGCCTATGGTTATCGTATGCGTATGTTGATGCAACTATTGAAAACTCATTTTTTGATGCTAACTTTGGCTATACCGTTGAAGCGGGTAGTTCTTTATTAAATATTCCTAAACATCAACTTAGTTTACAGCTTGTTAAATCAGCCGAGTTATATGGCAAAGCAATTAAATTTGGCGCAGGTTTAGTTTATGTAGACTCTCGAAACGGTTTTTTTGGTACCGACTTTGAGCTACCAAGCTATACAACAGCGCGTACTTTTATAGATATTGATGTAACTAAGGCAATTGGCTTGCGTGCAGAAGTAGATAACCTGTTTGATGAGACCTATTACACTAACTCATTTGCTGATGCCTGGGTTCAACCGGGGACACCCAGAAGTGTAAGGCTATCTGCAACGTATAAGTTTTAAACGTAAACTAAAACGATACTAACAAAAAGGCTGCTTAAATTAAGCAGCCTTTTGTTTAGTTAAAAACTTAGTTAATAACTCGATTAAAATGGTGCATAGCCGTCGTTCGTCTTTTTAGGGTTAATCCAGCGCTGTTTAGCATCAATAGGAATGCGTGGTGCACCTTGTGCTGGTAATCGCCCACGTTCTCCATACAACCACAAAACAAAATTAGTTCGCTCACCACTGGTAATAGGCTTGGCTGCGTGTGCAATATTGCCACGATGTAACATGGCAGTGCCGGGCTTAAACGTAAGTGATTTAATGTCGCCTGTGTACGGGTGATAAAAGTCAACTTCTGACCCTGTAAACTCTTCGCCTGGTAAGTTTAAGTTAATATTAAGCGTTACCGCCGATGCATCGGTATGTGGGCGAATTGACGAATCTGTGTTTGGCTCATAATAAATAGAAAAACCAAATGTTTGTGTATCAAACCCCGTAACCTCAGGGAACAACATACGCGAAATAGGGCGCATGTAAGTGTTTAGTATTTCGTTATAAAACGCTTGAAAGCTTGGCGCTGCTAAATAACCTTCTGATCGACTATCAAGCATGGCACCACGGCGATTTAACACGATGCCATATGGTGGGCGCATAGGAATTTGCGAATTCCATACTTGTTCTAAATACCCGCGTAATACGGCAAGGCGCTCTGGATCAAAAAATTGAAATTGAAATACATCAGGCGCAACTTCGTGTAATAACGCTTTTACGGCCAGCTCTTTTGATGGATCTTCCCATGCTTGCTTTACTGCTTCACGTAGGTTTTTATCAAGTAGTGTGTCGTCAACCGTAAACGTTGAGCCATCTATTGATGTTGTTTTCCATTCGCTCCACGCGTTTGTAATTAGGTCGGTGTTGTTATTCCAAAAGTGTTGTACTGCTGGTTCACGGTAAAGCATGGCTTGGCGTGTTGGTAACTCTAGAGCACGCGCTAGCTGTAATTGATTGGCAAACATTTTGTGTAACTCCAGTTGTTGAATTTGGTTTATATCAATTTAGGAGTGCAATTTATTGCATTTGATTTAGTAGATAAACAGCCTGCTTTAGGAAACAGAATATACTATTTATTGATAATGAGGATTTAGATCGCCGTATTGACCCATTGTGTCTACAGCTATGTGATTAAGGTCGTACTTTAGCCGCCTTAAAGCGAACGGGTAATACAGTTATTGTTAAAAATATCCTTATGATTTTAAAGAGGTATTGAAGTTGATTACATTTGTATGCTAAATTTTGAAGTGATAGCAACAAGCAAATAGCAATTATAACTTTATGGTTACATGGGTAAGTCATAATTATAAAACAATGGAGAGTTATTAATGAGTGATACACCAATTTCGAAAAGTCCAGATGAGAAGTTTTGTTCTGATTGTGGTAGTACAATTAAAGTAAGAGCTGAAATATGCCCTAAGTGTGGTGTTAGGCAAATAGCGGCACCTAATTCTCTTTCGGCTACAGCTCCAAACGGTAAAAGTAAAATAGCGGCTGCGTTGTTAGCTTTCTTTTTAGGTGCCTTTGGGGTTCACAAGTTTTATTTAGGTCAAATTGGTTTAGGGTTTTTATACCTTATATTTTTCTGGACGTTTATACCGGCATTAGTAGCATTTGTTGAGTTTATAATTTATTTAACGATGTCTGATGAAGCATTTAACCAAAAATATGGCCAAGATTAAATAAGAAAAAATAACTGCGTATCAGTTAAATTAAAAAGGCTGCTTTATTTAAGCAGCCTTTTTAGGTGTGTATGTTAGTGAGTTGCTCTGTCGCCCCAAATATCTTCTAGGCGGCTGTCGCGACCGCAGCGCCAACGATAAGTATTGTATCGAATTGGACTTTTTTTATAATAATCTTGATGAAAGCTTTCCCTCCCTTTAATAGGGTAAAAGGCACTTGCGTTTAGTATAGGTGTAACCACAGTTTGATTAGGAAACTCTGCTACTACTGCTGCTTTTGTTTTTTCAGCTAATTTACGTTGTTCGTCGTTTTGTACAAATATAGCGCTTACGTAACTAGGGCCTTTATCGCAAAATTGGCCTTTTGCATCAAAAGGATCAATATTAACCCAGTAATGATCAAGTATACCTTGATAGCTTACTATGGCTGGATCGTAAGTGATTTCTACGGCCTCGTAATGGCCTTTATGATTAGCATTGTATGTCGGGTTTTTAAGTTTACCGCCAGTAAAGCCCGATATTACATCGGTTACGCCTTCTAGCTTTTCAAAGTCACTTTCCATACACCAAAAACAACCTCCAGCTAAAACCGCTTTTTCGGTTTTAGCTGCATGAGTAAATGTGCTAAACAATATTGCGGCAGATGTTAATGCGAGTGCGAGTGATTTTTTCATAAAATTATCCACCTGAAGTGTGAGTTTAAATACTTATGAAGTTAGACCCGCTAAGTGCTAATACTATTTCATTGTAGAGGCATAGTTTTAGCTGGCTAACTTATATATGGTGCAAACTAATGTGCTTATGGTGTTTTATAAACGTAAAGCAGGTATTTAGATCACTTTTTAGTTAGCAGCATTGTTTAATTAGTTTAGCCAAATAAGCGTTATTTAATGGGGTGTTGAATTATGCTGGCTTGTTCATTAAAGTTACAACATTCGAAATATAAATTAGCAGGTGATAAATGAACCAGTTAACTGAAAAATCAATAAGCTGCCCTTATTGTGGAGAAAGTATAGAAGTATTACTTGATGCAGCAGATATTGATGAGCAATACATAGAAGACTGCCAAGTATGCTGTAAGCCTATTTCGTTTGTAGTATTTGAAGATGAGGACGAGTTAAACGTTAATGTTTACAGTGAAGACGAAGCATTTTAACTCGTTAATTAGATATTAGGCTGCAAAATTGCAGCCTTTTTATTGTGTATGTGTTTGGTTAGCTATTTTGCTCACGCGCTACTTGGTTAGGAAGAAGTTCTTCTACTATTTCGCGTGCTGGAAGTGTATAGCGTGTGCCGTCAAACATTACTGAGGTAAACTCGTTAATATTAGTAATGCCTGTTAAGGTCCAGCCTTCGCCGCGCTTTGGGCAATATACTGTGGTAGTGGGTTGTATTACTTGAAAATCGTCACTCATTACGTTCTCTTACTCTTTTTGCTTTAAAGATAATGCTTGTTAATGGGGTATGGTAAGTTAATAATGCCTGCCCATAAAGAGCTAATTTAACTAACCACTTAAATAAAATGTTTAATACCACAAAGCTTGAACGCGTTACGCTGCGTTTAATTACCCACAAACACGCTGCGTGTTTATTTAATATTTTAAACCACCCGCATGTGTCAGAATTTAACGACTACGAAACACCGCTCAGCAAAACACAAATCAAACAATTAATACAAGATGATATTAGCGCCTATTACGAAGGCGAAGTGATTAGAGTGGCAATTGAACATAATACATCTGGGAAGTTAATGGGTACTTGTGGGCTTTATAATTTAACACCGTGTAAAAGTAGTGCGTTTATAGGATTTGAGCTGCACCCCGACTTTTGGGATAAAGGTGTAATGTTTGAAGTAGTCACCGGTTTTATTGAAACGCTACTTAAGGAAATTGCGCTTAAACATTTATCGGCTGAGGTGAGTGCACACAATGCACGTTCCCATAATTTACTTATTAAGTTAGGTTTTAGTTTAAGAGAAAATTCTATTTGGCATAAATCACTTTAACGAAAGACGGCAATTATAAGTGCTTATCTTTTTTCAATCCTGAAAGGTCAACGCCTTCAAGTGTAAATAAAATACAAAAAATAACGGCTTTCTATTATAGTTAAGCGTAAGCAAATGAATTTGTTACCCGTGTTTTATTAAATATTTACGCTTAACAAGGATTTTATATGCTAGAAAAACTATCTCAAGATGCGCTTGTTATTTGGGCTACCATTGACCCAATAGGCACTATGGCGCTGTTTGCTGCGCTTACTTCTCATTTAACAGATCAACAACGTCGTAAAACAGCCTTTAAAACGGTGCTTAATGCTGGTTGCGTACTATTGGGTTCTATTTTAATAGGGCAGCTAATACTTAATGCGATGGGAATTAGGTTGGTGTCGTTTCAGTTAGGGGGTGGAATTATATTGTTTTTGTTTGGCCTGCAAATGATATTTGGAAACGATTCTAACAAAGCTAAACAAGACCCTGATCACGATATAGCAGTGTTTCCGCTAGCTATACCCGCAACGACGACCCCAGGCGCTATTTTGGCGGTGATACTACTTACCGACAACCACATACACCCAATTACTACTCAAATAGGCACAGCGCTTGTTACACTTGGTGTGTTGGGTATTACTTTAATACTGTTGCTGCTTTCGGGTAAAATAATTAAGCTTATTGGTACTGGCGGCGCGTCTATTTTAACGCGTGTGATGGGGATGATTTTAGCCGCATTTTCGGTTGAGCTTATTATGACCGCGCTTGAAATAAAACAATGGGTTAAGCTCGATTAAATAAATCCTAAACATTTAAAGGAATGCCGCATGGCAATAAAAATAACAAAACACTATTTTATTAATTTAAGTTTAGCCGTAGTCATTTTTGCTATCAGTATTTTAGCCATACGTTATTACAACCATTATGTATCGGCCTATACAGACGTAACAATTAACTCAAGCGTGCTTAACGAGTCGCGCAAAGTGTTTATAAGATTACCCGCTAATTACAATCCTAAAAAAGCGTATCCGTTAATTATTAAAACCGATGGTAACTTTAATTTAGACACATGGGACAAAGCACTTACAAAGCAAGCTAAGAGCGAAAAAGGGGATAAGGCTATATTGGTGTCTATTCCTAATTTGTTTTTTACAGATACACGTAATCGCGATTTAGTGCCTCCTTATGCTCGCCAAGATGTAAATACACAAGCGCGCCCAGAGGGCGAAACACTTATAGAGCCTAATGGTGAAGCCGACAAGTTTTTAGCGTTTATTGAAACTGAGTTATTCCCGTATTTATCGGCAAAATATAAGCTTAGTAATAACCGTGTATTAAGTGGTTTTTCGGCAGGTGGTAGCTTTGTACTTTATACACTGCATACAAAGCCTGAACTGTTTAATGGCTACTTTGCATTTAGCCCAGCGGCTTGGTATGACGACATGACAGTGGTTAATAATGTAGAAGCGTTTTTAACTACTCAAGCTAACAAAGTTAAGGCGCCTACTTATTTATATCTTTCGGTGGGCGGGGCAGAGCATCCGCTAATGTTAAAAGCGTTTAGTAATTTAGAGGCCGCTTTATCAACCAATCCTAACAATAACCTTGTGTGGCAAAGTGATATAAACAAAGGTGCTGAGCATTCAGATAATCCATCAATTAGTGTGGCTAAGGCATTAGCTGGTTATAGTACGTTTATTAAAAAGTAGGTTAGATAGGTTTAAGTGATAACTGTATGTATATACAGTTATCGCTGTTTTGTGTATTTAGAATGCTCAATCAGTTTTATAGCACTTTACTTAGTTTAATATTATTAACGACTTACAAAGGAAAGTTGGTTTAAATTATATTTGCGCAGGAAATATAATCACTGTGTTTATATACAGTGCGTAGCTATTGAGTTAGAATGCTGTCAGTACCTATGAGCATATACGCATCTATTTGTTACTGCTTTTAATCAGCCTTACGCCTTTGTGATCAGCAATAAGCAGTGTAAGTACTTTGCAATTTCAATATAATTTCACCATCTTTTTACACTCTTAATGCAGTTAATATAAATTAGCTGGTGGCTTTATAGCAAAAGAACACATCATACTAAATATTTCTATAACGTTAAACTTAGCAATAAAGTCAAATTATAAAAAGTAATCAAGGAGGTAGTCAAAATAATAAAGCCTGCGATAACTACATCCACTAAAATTATAAATGCCGAGTGTGGACTATGAGTGATTAATTAAAGTTTTCCTCGCTCATTGTAATGAGCAGCAAAATGGTAAACGTAAAAAATAGGGGCATCGTGAATGGTGCTATTACAAATTAAAAAAGCAGATACCAATGCGGCTGTTAATGCCTTTTTTGAAATAGCCTTAAATGCAAAATCGAGTATTGAAAAAAGTATGGAAAAATAAAAAAAGCCCAGTTAAAAGGGCTAAAAGGGTTGTGCTTAGGGAAGTTGTAGTCGTTTTATAAACTTATATTTAAAACTTATATCTAAAACCAAATGCTATACCGTCATCTTCCGACTGCTCCATTTGTGCTTGTTGCTCTTTGTTATCGCTTTCAAAGTCGCTAAAGTCTTTACGCGCTTCTACGTAGGCAATAGTGTCTTCGTCAATTAAGTAGTGAAGGCCAATAACAGCAAACTGACGCTTAAATACATCGTCTGGGTCGGCGTTAAAGTTTGGCTGAATTACGTAATCATCACCAGCATCAAACACGTTGTAGGCAATAAAAGGGCGAAAATCGTTATCAAAGCGGTAAGATGCAAATGTTTCTACACCGATTGCGTCTTTAATTAAGCGACCAATATTATCGGTGTCGTGGTTTTTGTTTTTATTTACGTTGGCTGCAACGTATAGGCCGGGCTCATCAATGTTGCCCCACATAATACCTGCACCATAAATTAAATCTTCAACATTGCGAGTAGAACCATCGCCAAACGTTAAATCAAACTCACCACGGTTAACACCTGCTGTAAGTGTTAGCATGTTAGTTGGGGTATAAGTTACAGACGCACCAAATGTGTAATTAAATTCAACTTCTTGGGCTGCACTATCGCCAGAGTTCCAAATTGCTTCACATTCTTCTTCTGAAATGTCGGTTACGTCACAGGTATAAAATTCGCTGTTTTTAAGCTGTGCTTGTACTGCAAAACTAAAATCGTTATAGCTATTGCGGTACTGCACTAATTTATCTCCACGGCCAGTGCCATTAACAGCGCCATCGTCTTTGTTATAGGTGTAAACACCAGCCGCATTACCATCCCATACAAAGCTATTATTTGTGCCGTAAACTACGTCGTACCATGCACCCCATTGTTTACCAATGGTTAGTTGGCCATATTTTTCGTGCGAAAGCCCTGCGTAACCTAAACGGTTGTATAAAAACTCATCCTGGATAGACTCAAAACGATTGTTATAAATAATATCGCTGCTGCCAACAGGGTTTACACCCCATTCTACGAGTGCGAGTGCGGTCCAGTCTTTCTTAAGCTTTCGGGTAAATCCAAAGTTAATGCGCGAGGTACCGTTAACAACTTCGGTTTCGTTTTGTGTATTAATTACACGCACATCAAGATATCCACCAACTTCAACAGTATTTTTGTCATCTTTGTATAATTCTACTGCCGAAACAGCGGGTGCGAATACAATACTTGCGCTAATAAGCGTCGCTAATTTTTTGCTCATCTTGTGTGTTGCCCTGTGTAAATTGGTCAATTTTTTACGTAGGTAAAAATTCAGATTCGAAGACTAACAAAGCAATAAACGGCTCAAAAGTGAAAAATACTCAATAAAATTAATCGTTAAACTTAACGGATATTCACTAAAGGTTAATTTTGTTTTTCAGGTGTTGCAAAAGTTTATGTTTTTAATGATTTGATAGGTAAATAGGATGAGAAATTAGCGATGTATAAAAATTGTAATTTGAATTAATTTCATCTTGGTTAAAAAGTAGTAACTAGTGTAAAAGCCCTAAAAGTACTTTATTTTTATAAATATAACTTTTTATTATTACAGGGTGAACAAAAATGAGTTAAGTAGACACACAAACACGTTAAAAGTGTTTTTACTCTAATTTGTATCGTAATTTCTAATCTCTTATGCCTGTTTATAAAACATACTTTATGGATTTTAATTAGAATAAGTTGAATAAAAATTAACGAAACCATTAAATCTAATCCGTTATTTTTACTACTAACTACATAGCCATAATAAATGGCTAAAACGCAGTGGTTTGCTTTTAAACTTTCATAGAAAAACAGGCCATTTTGGTTTAAACTGCGCGCAATTTAAATACATCATTACTCCTTTGGAGGGTAGCGCTATTATTAGTACAGCTAATGTCACCATGCAATTTGGTGCTAAACCATTATTTGAAAATATCTCAGCAAAATTTGGCGATGGTAACCGTTACGGTTTAATCGGTGCAAATGGTTGTGGTAAATCAACATTTATGAAAATTTTAAGTGGTGAGCTTGAAGCGTCTTCAGGTAATGTAAGTACTGATCCTAACGAACGCGTTGCTAAACTTAATCAAGATCAGTTTGCCTACGAAGAATACTCAGTAATCGATACCGTAATTATGGGCCACAAAGAGCTGTGGGAAATCAAACAAGAACGTGACCGTATTTACTCTTTACCTGAAATGAGTGAAGAAGACGGTATGAAAGTAGCCGATCTTGAAACTGAATTTGCTGAAATGGATGGTTACTCTGCGGAATCTAAAGCAGGTGAGCTTTTATTAGGTGTAGGTATTGGCACTGACCAACACTTTGGCCCAATGTCAGAAATTGCACCGGGTTTTAAGCTGCGCGTGCTACTTGCACAGGTATTGTTTTCAGACCCAGACATTATGCTACTTGATGAGCCTACTAATAACTTGGATATTTACACCATCAAGTGGTTAGAAGACGTGTTAAATCAGCGCGACTGTACCATGATAATCATCTCGCATGACCGTCACTTTTTAAACTCTGTGTGTACACACATGGCCGACATTGACTACGGCGAGCTTCGTATTTACCCAGGTAATTATGACGAATACATGTTTGCAGCAACGCAAGCACGTGAGCAATTACTTAACGAAAATGCGAAAAAGAAAAACCAAATTGCTGAACTTCAACAGTTTGTATCTCGTTTCTCTGCTAACGCATCTAAAGCTAAGCAAGCAACATCGCGCGCTAAACGTATCGACAAAATCCAATTAGACGAAGTTAAAGCATCTTCACGCCAAACGCCGTTTATCCGTTTTGATCAAGAAAAGCAGTTATTCAGAAACGCACTTGAAATGACAAACTTAACACAAGGTTTTGACGACAATACGTTGTTTTCTGGACTTGAAGGTTTAGTAGAAGTTGGCGAACGTATTGCTATTATTGGTGAAAATGGTGTTGGTAAAACAACATTACTTAATACATTAGCAGGGCGCTTAGCCCCTAAAGCTGGTGAGTTTAAGTTCTCAGAAAACGCGAATATTGGTTACTACGCGCAAGATCACGCTGATGAGTTTGCAACCGACATGAACTTGTTTCAGTGGATGGAGCAATGGCAACAAGAAGGCGACGACGAGCAAGTGGTTCGTAGCTTCTTAGGCCGTATGTTATTCTCTCAAAACGATATTAAAAAATCAGTTAAAGTAATTTCAGGTGGTGAGCAAGGCCGCATGTTGTTTGGTAAAATTATGATGCATAAGCCAAACATATTGTTAATGGATGAGCCAACTAACCACATGGATATGGAATCAATTGAAGCGCTTAACTTAGCCCTTGAAGCTTACGAGGGCACATTGATGTTTGTTTCCCACGACCGTCAGTTTGTATCATCGGTTGCAACCCGAATTTGGGAAATTAAAGACGGTAAAGTTATCGACTTTAGAGGCAACTACGCAGAATACCTAGCGAGTAAAGAAGCTTAATTAGCTATTTACCCGTTAACTCTAAAAAGCCATGTTTAAACATGGCTTTTTTTGTTTTTGTGAGTCGCAATTAAACTTGGTTTGGGTATAATACCCGCCTAAAACCGGACATAAGTCCGCTATTTTTAAAATACATTACTGAGGAGTATTTATGACTGTTGGCATTATTATGGGTTCTAAATCAGATTGGCCAACCATGGAACATGCAGCACTTATGCTAGAGCATTTTGGCATTAAGTACGAAACCAAAGTCGTGTCTGCACACCGCACTCCTCAATTACTTGCTGATTACGCAAGTTCAGCCGCAGAACGTGGTATTAAAGTTATTATTGCTGGTGCTGGCGGCGCAGCGCATTTACCTGGTATGGCAGCTGCTTTTACGTCGCTTCCTGTACTTGGCGTACCTGTAAAATCAAAAGCATTAAATGGTGTTGATTCACTTTTATCTATTTGCCAAATGCCTAAAGGCGTTGCGGTAGGTACGCTTGCAATTGGTGAGCCGGGCGCAGCAAACGCGGGTTTATTAGCTGCACAAATTTTAGGATGTCAAAATCCAGAAATTTTTGCAAAAATTGAAGCGTTTCGTAAAGCTCAAACCGACACTATATTAGCTAATCCAAACCCTGCAGAGTAATAATGAATATTTTAATATTAGGTGCAGGGCAACTTGCACGTATGATGAGCCTTGCAGGCGCGCCGCTTAATTTAAACGTTGTTGCATACGATGTAGGCAGTAAACAAATTATGCACCCGCTAACTGGTGACATTTATAACACGTCGCTTGAGCAAGCAATATCAAACGCTGATGCCATTACTGCCGAGTTTGAACACATTCCTGATGACGTACTAACACTTTGCTGTAACAGTAATAAGTTTTACCCAGGAAAAGCCGCTATTAAAACCGGTGGCGATCGCTCGCTTGAAAAGGCATTGCTTGATAAAACAAACGTAACTTGTGCGCCGTACCAATTAATTACTGAAAAAGCGCATTTAGAACTTGCCGTTAAAACTCTAGGTAAACCTCTTGTAATTAAAACATGCCAAGCGGGTTACGACGGAAAAGGCCAATGGCGTTTAAAATCGGATGATCAAATAGACGAAATTTGGTCACAAATGGCTGATTTTATTGCATCAGGCACCGAGCTTGCGCCACATACGATTATTGCTGAAAAAATGATCCCGTTTGATCGTGAAGTATCTATCATTGGTGCGCGCGACAAACACGGTAATGTTGCTATATATCCGCTAACAGAAAACGAGCACACTAATGGTGTGTTAACGCTTTCTATTGCTGGTAAAAATAATCAAAGTGTTGAAGCGCAAGCAAACGATGCATTTACAAAAATAGCAAATGAGCTTAACTACGTTGGCGTGTTAGCTATTGAGTTTTTTGATGTACATGGCACGTTACTCGTTAACGAAATTGCACCGCGCGTACATAACTCAGGCCATTGGACGCAACAAGGTTGCCATTGCTCGCAGTTTGAAAACCACATGCGCGCTGTTGCAGGCTTACCGCTTGGTAATACAGAGCTTAAACACATTACCGCGATGATAAACGTATTAGGCCAACCAAGTATTCCAAGTGAAGTATTAAAAACGGTTGATGTAACGAGCCATTGGTACGGTAAAACTGCAAAACCAGGTCGTAAAATGGGCCATATTAATGTATCAGCTGTTAATATGAGTGAGCTTGCAGACAAACTTGGTGAACTTACAGAGTACCTACCAGAGCAAGATTATCCTGGTATTTTAAAAGCAGCTGCCAATTTAGTGCTCAGTGAATAGTTATCATACCTTTATATAAATACCGGCTTAAGCCGGTATTTTTTGTTTGCCCAGCGAAGCTGGCAAACCCGATAGGCTGAAAGATGCCTTATCACCCTGACTAAGGGGAAGATAATCTGAATGGCAAGGGCGTCACTGGCCAACGGTGGGGTCTGAAGGAAGCCATAAGAAGTTAGAGGTACACAACTAACCGTAACCTGTTTCGGCAGTATTGGTGGGTCAGCGTGCAAAATAGCGCAACGCCCTATACTTAGTCAGACCAATACTGTGCTTGAGGGTGGG
>NZ_JASDCB010000040.1:0-34241 GCF_030408135.1 Pseudoalteromonas sp. APC 3691
AAGCTACTTTCTGTTACCGCTCGACTTGCATGTGTTAGGCCTGCCGCCAGCGTTCAATCTGAGCCATGATCAAACTCTTCAATTAAAAAGTTTTATGTCTTTCGACAGCTCAATGAATTCTGAATTTTTGTTTTTGTTGCCAAAAACGAATTGACTGTGCGTTATTATTTTCACTTTTAAGAAAGTAAAATCAAAACAGCTCAATGCTGAATCTTTTAATAACATATGGTCACTCAGTTTCAATTGAGACTCTAATTTGTTTGCCTCACTACCGAAGTAGCTTGGCTGTTAGAACTCAATCTGTACGAGTGCCCACACAGATGATTGCTTTATATTGTTAAAGAACGTTTTGAGTCGCTTTAGCGAATCAAGGGATGCGAATAATACACCCTTTATTTTTTCGAGTCAACACTTTGTTTTAAACTTTCTTTTGGAAGATTTAAAACCGAAGTTTTATTTAACTCTCTGAGTAGTTGCTGCCTTGCTATGCTTCGGCGTTTCCCGTCTCAGTGGGGTCGCATTATAGGGAGCGGCGAATTTTACGCAAGCGTTATTTACACAAAATAGTAATTAAAATTAAGCCCCAAGCAAGCACACATGATAAGCACAAGTTACCCACAAAACCCTGTTGATAACTCTGCTTTTAAACTTTAAAACTAAACACTTTTAACCTGATGTGATAAGTTGCGGTCACTTTTTTAACTCATGTATTTAGGCAGTATCCATGACAGACATAATAAACAGTATAAGTGCCCTTCTGTGGGGCCAAGTTCTCGTCTACTTATTAATAGCAGCAGGCCTCTTCTTTACTTTTCGACTAGGCTTTATTCAGTTTGTGCAATTCCCACATATGTTCAAAGTTATGTTTGGCTCTCGTAAATGTGCCGATAACGAAATTTCATCCTTTCAGGCTTTTTGTACTTCGTTAGCTGCCCGCGTTGGTACAGGCAATATGGCTGGTGTTGCTGTTGCCTTATACCTAGGTGGTCCGGGTGCTATCTTTTGGATGTGGCTTATTGCATTAATAGGTATGGCTACAAGCTTTGCTGAAAGTACTTTAGCTCAGGCTTATAAAACAAAGGATGTTGAAGGCAATTTTAGAGGTGGCCCTGCTTATTATATGCAAAACGGTTTAGGTAAACGCTGGATGGGAACTTTATTCTCGCTATGCTTAATTTTAGCCTTTGGTTTGGTATTTAACGCCGTACAGTCAAACTCTATTGCTGCAGCATTTGAAGTAGCGTTTGATGTACCTAAGTATATAGTAGGCATTTGCTTGGTTATTGGCTCTGGTATTATTATTTTTGGTGGTTTGAAAACGATTTCTCGTTTTGCCGAAATGGTTGTGCCATTTATGGCATTAGCTTACTTGTTAGTGGCTCTTTATGTATGTGCTATTAACTTTACTGCACTCCCGGATGTACTCGCCCTTATTATAAAGAGTGCTTTTGGTATTGAACAAGCTGGTGCAGGTGCAATTGGTTATGGTGTTACACAAGCTATGATCCAAGGTATAAAGCGTGGCTTATTCTCAAACGAAGCAGGTATGGGTAGTGCAGCTAATGCCGCAGCTACTGCTACACCTTACCCGCCTCATCCAGCATCACAAGGTTATGTGCAAATGCTAGGTGTATTTATTGATACTATTGTTATTTGTACAGCGACTGCTTCTCTTATTTTACTATCGCAGCAATTAATACCTGAATCTGGTGTTATGGGGATTGAACTTACGCAAGCTGCGTTACAAGAACATGTTGGTGATTGGGGTACTTACTTTATTGCCATTGCTATATTGTTCTTTGCTTTTACTTCTATTGTGGCTAATTACTCTTACGCTGAAACAAATTTAATGTTTTTAGAGCACAACTCTAATAAAGGTATGTTTATCTTTAGACTTGTTGTTTTAGGTATGGTGATGTTTGGTGCTGTTGGTGAACTGGGATTAATTTGGACGCTGGCAGATATATCAATGGGTTTAATGGCCATTGTAAACGTTATAGCGTTATTTATGCTTTCAGGTGTTGTTGTGTGGCTCTCTAAAGATTATAACGAGCAACGCAAGAAAGGCCTAATACCTACCTTTGATAAGAGTAAACATCCTAAACTTGCTAAAGAGGTTGATCCCGAGGCCTGGAAATAAACAATAAACAGCGAGCTACGGCTCGCTTTTTTAGTTCTAAAAATAACAAATATTACGCTTAACCATCTCATTTCTTATAAATAAAAAGTTATATTAATTTTAAAACTATTTTATATTTAATTACGTAGGATATTTGAATTAAGTTATCTATAAAAAGGAGACCCGATGGATGACATAACAAAAAAATACAGTATAGACACTACTGATTACCAAGTTGGGCAAGATAATGTACAAAAGTGGGGATTTGATATCCATAACCCAGTATTTGGCATAAGCGCTTTCTTAGTTGTTTTATTTGTAATACTTACCCTAGTTTTTGACCCTACCGTTACCCGTGATGCACTAACCTCGACTAAAGACGCCATAATTAATCAATTTGATAGTTACTTTATGTTACTAGCCAATGCTTTTGTAATATTTTCCGTTATTTTAGCATTCTCTCCTTTGGGTAAAATTCGTTTAGGCGGCGTAAAAGCTCGTCCAGAACATGGCTATATGTCGTGGCTTTCAATGCTGTTTGCAGCAGGAATGGGTATTGGCTTACTGTTTTGGGGAGTTGCTGAGCCAACTGCATATTATACTGGTTGGTATCATATGCCTATGGGCGTTGAGCCAAACTCACCGCAAGCACACTCATTAGCTTTGGGTGCAACCATGTACCACTGGGGTTTACATGGATGGGCGATTTACGCTGTTGTTGGATTAAGCTTGGCTTTTTTTGCATTTAATAAAGGCCTTCCTTTATCTATACGTTCTGTTTTTTATCCATTATTTGGTGATCGTGCCTGGGGGTGGCTTGGTCATATCATCGATATACTCGCTGTACTGTCTACTTTATTTGGTTTAGCTACATCGCTAGGCCTTGGCGCTCAACAAGCTACCAGCGGGATAAATTATCTGTTAGGCACTGATTATGGGACTGCTTTTCAAATATCTGTTATTGGTTTAGTAACGTGTATTGCAATTTTCTCTGTTATTAGAGGTATTGAGGGCGGTGTTAAAGTACTGAGCAATGTTAATTTAATTTGTGCATTTATTTTATTATTAGTTGTTATTGCCCTTACTTTCTCTGATGCAATTACTGCTGTTTGGTTTACCCTTGGGGCGTACGCAGAACACTTTGTAACTTTAAGCAATCCTTTTAATAGACCCGATGAAGATTGGATGCACTCTTGGACTGTGTTTTATTGGGCATGGTGGATATCATGGTCGCCGTTTGTTGGGATGTTTATTGCTCGAGTTTCAAAGGGGCGCACTGTACGCGAGTTTTTACTCGTCGTCATTGGCCTACCAACGCTTCTTAGTTTGGTTTGGATGGGGGTATTCGGAAATATGGCAATTACACAAGTTATAGATAAAGTTGGCCCACTTGGACAAAATGGTTTAACTGATATCTCAGTGACTTTATTTCAGGTATACGAGCAGTTACCACTTTCAAGTTTTATTTCTATTATTTCTATAGCACTCGTTTTGGTATTTTTTATAACGTCGTCTGATTCAGGATCGCTTGTAATAGATGGTATAACTGCGGGCGGTAAAATAGATGCACCAGTGCCACAACGTATATTTTGGGCTACAGTCGAAGGCGTGATTGCAGCAGTATTGCTTTGGGTTGGTGGCTCGCAAGCATTGCAAGCGCTTCAGTCGGGCGTAGTTACTACAGCTTTGCCGTTTTCAATAGTACTTATTTTAATGTGTATTGCGCTTATTCAAGGCTTGTTGAGCGAGTATCCAATTTACAAAGCTCAGAGTAAACTGCAATAACAATTTATCCTTTATAAGCGATCCTCAAGGGGCGCTTATAAAACATTAGCAATTCGTATAACTAAGTACTAAACGCATTTCTTATACTCCTATCTTAAATTTATTTTAGACACCGCACTTCTATTACATTCATTAATGCCACCCCTCGTTAAAACTTAGCTATTTTTAGAGAGCAAACCTTACGTTAGCAGAATTAAAAGCATTTGATTTACTAAAACATAGGTGCAGGAGTAATTGCCAAGAAAATTGAATAGCCAGCGTTCTGATTTTTTCTTTGTTATTAACAGGTGCTCTTATTCACAACTAATTATACCAATTCAGTTAATTTAACCAGATTGGATAAAAGCATTAACGGTTAAATACAAACTGGCAGCTTTATAAATGTATGATGATGAAACTTTAAGATATTAAAAAAATAGATATTAAAGGTAAGTAGGTATTAAAAATAAGATTGGGAATCTAAATAAGGATAATTTTTGAATATTTTAAAAATAGAAGTGATTTAGAATTTAAATGAATTTTATCTGAGGATTTTAGTAAAAATGGTGCCCGAGGCCGGACTTGAACCGGCACGACTTGTTAGTCGAGGGATTTTAAATCCCTTGTGTCTACCAATTCCACCACTCGGGCATCGAGTTTGCTAATTAAAGCGTGTGGAGTAAATTATATGGAGGCGGAACCCGGAGTCGAACCGAGGTAAACGGATTTGCAATCCGGTGCATGGCCACTCTGCCATTCCGCCTAAATGTATCCAAATAATTTGGAGCGGTACACGAGGCTCGAACTCGTGACCTCGACCTTGGCAAGGTCGCGCTCTACCAACTGAGCTAGTACCGCAAAATACTGTTTTATTAACTTTAAATTATCTTGGTAAAATAATTTAAAGTGGTGCCCGAGGCCGGACTTGAACCGGCACGACTTGTTAGTCGAGGGATTTTAAATCCCTTGTGTCTACCAATTCCACCACTCGGGCATCGAGTTTGCTATTAAAAGCAAGTGGATAAAACTAATATGGAGCGGTACACGAGGCTCGAACTCGTGACCTCGACCTTGGCAAGGTCGCGCTCTACCAACTGAGCTAGTACCGCATCATATTAATTCTAAATTAATCATTTTATAAATTACACTTGGTAATGCAATTAAACCACATAGTGGTGCCCGAGGCCGGACTTGAACCGGCACGACTTGTTAGTCGAGGGATTTTAAATCCCTTGTGTCTACCAATTCCACCACTCGGGCATCGAGTTTGCTAATTAAAGCGTGTGGAGTGTTGAAATGGAGGCGGAACCCGGAGTCGAACCGAGGTAGACGGATTTGCAATCCGGTGCATGGCCACTCTGCCATTCCGCCCCAGTACGGGGTATTAACCTTAAGATAAACTTGGAGCGGTACACGAGGCTCGAACTCGTGACCTCGACCTTGGCAAGGTCGCGCTCTACCAACTGAGCTAGTACCGCATTTTATTTATCAGTTATTTGAATTAGCACATGATGATTTATGTGAACATTCAGGTAACTGATTAATTACCGTTTTGTTTATCTCGGGGGCTATGCCCTCTCAACACGGACGCATTCTACAGAGATTATTAAACGCGTCAATACAAAAAATGCTAGTTTTGAACTGTTTGCTTGTTTTTTATCTAAAACGGTGCGTTATTATACATTTAGAGTTAATTTTTAGTCAATTCACCCCATGCTGCACGTAAATATTGCATCATAGAACTCAAGGTTAAAAAGGTTGCAATGTACAGTAGTCCAAAACTTAAATAGTTCATCCATGTATCATATTGCCAAATCAAACCGATAATGGCTAACATTTGTGCAGCCGTCTTAATTTTACCCATGTTTGATACAGCGACATTACCACGCTTACCCTGCTCTGCCATCCATTCACGAAGTGCAGATATTATAATTTCACGGCTTATTATAATAAGAGCAGGTATAGTCATGTACATTGACTGGTACTGATCAGATAACGCTACAAGTGCCGCACATACCATTACTTTATCAGCAACAGGATCTAAAAAAGCACCAAAAGGGGTTGATTGCTCAAGCTTTCTTGCTAAATAACCGTCTAGTATATCGGTGATTGATGCAAGCCAAAAAATAAAGGCGGCAGCAAAAAATGCCCAGCTATAAGGCAAATAAAATATCACCAAAAAAACGGGGATAAGAAAAAGTCTAAATGTTGTAAGTGTGTTTGGAATATTCCACATAACTACTTGGATATGTCTTTTTGGCTATATTCGCATGAAGGGCTAGCCCTTGTCATGCAAATGGTTAAATATCTTCTCAGCCATGTCAGGGCTGATCCCAGGAACTTTCTTTAACTGTTCTATATTAGCAGCTTTTACACCTTGCATGCCCCCTAAATATTTTAATAATGTTTGGCGACGCTTAGAACCTACTCCATTTATTTCTTCTAATAGTGATTGTGTTCGTTGTTTTTGTCGTTTATTACGATGCCCAGCAATTGCAAAACGGTGAGACTCATCACGTATATGCTGAATCAAATGAAGCGCAGGTGCATCTGAATCCATCGGAATGGTTTTGCGTCCACCGTCAATCAATAGTGTTTCAAGCCCGGGTTTGCGACTCGTTCCTTTTGCAACACCTACTAATAAAGGCATTTTTGTGTGCGGCCAATTAGAAAAATACTGCTCAGCGCGCCCTAACTGCCCCTTACCACCATCAATAAAAATAACGTCTGGAATTTTGTCTTCATCTACTAATTTGTTGTAACGCTTGTTAAGTGCAAATTCCATTGCAGCATAATCATCACCACCGGTTATACCTGTTACGTTGTAGCGCCTATACTCTTTTGTATTTGGGCCTTGTGAGTCAAATACAACACAACTTGCAACGGTGTTCTCCCCCATGGTGTGGCTTATATCAAAACACTCCATTCGGGTAATATCGTCAAGTCGCAGTGTTGCTTTTAATTGTGCATAACGTTTATTAATAGAGTCTTGGGTACTTTGTTTAACCGCAATACTGTTTAATGCATTTTTATTTGCGAGTTGTAGGTATTGCGCACGTTCACCCCGAGTGACAACTTTAAGAGTTACTTTACGTTCACTTATTTGTGAGAGTGCTTCGCCGAGCGCCGCGCTTTCTTCTATTTCAAACGGTAATATGATTTCTTTTGCAATACGCCCTGTTGCACCTGGCGCTAAATAATATTGTCCTAAAAATGAGGTCAATATTTCTTGTTCACTCGAATCTTTAGGTACTTTTGGAAAATAGGTTTTACTACCCAGCACTTTATGATCGCGGATCATTAATAAATGAATACCGTTTAACCCGTTTAAATGCGCAAAACCGACAACATCCATTTCTGCAAAGTTACCAGAAATAGACTGTTGCTCCTGCATTTTACGAAGTAGCATTATTTGGTCGCGAACTTTTGCCGCTAATTCAAAGTTTAGTTGCAGACTGGCTGCTTCCATTTTTTTTATTAAATCAGCAATAACTTCGTGAGATTTACCTGTTAAAAACTTACGAACATAATCGACCTGCTCGCTGTAATCATCATCCGTTACTTTATTTACACATGGAGCTGAGCAACGTTTAAGTTGATATTGCAGACACGGGCGACTTCTTGCGCGGTAATAAGCATCTTCACATTGACGAACAGGAAATATTTTTTGCATTAAGCGCAAGCTTTCAGATACCGCTCCTGCGCTTGGGAAAGGCCCAAAGTACTCGCCTTTAATTTTACGACTGCCACGATGAAACGCTAAACGTGGGTGTTTATGGCTAGTTAGTAAAATATAGGGGTACGACTTATCGTCGCGCAATAATATGTTGTAGCGAGGCTGATATTTTTTTATTAGGTTATTTTCAAGCAGCAGCGCTTCGGTTTCAGTATTGGTGAGAGTGACTTCAATGTCACTAATATTACTCACTAAAACGCGTGTTTTGCTATCGGTAATATTACTTCTAAAGTAACTGCTAACACGCTTTTTTAGATGCTTAGCTTTACCAACATAAATAACTTGGCTGTCACTATCAAGCATTCGGTATACACCCGGCTCGCTTGATAGCGTTTTGAGAAAATGTACGTGATCAAATTCAGACATAAATTATAGTTAGTACGAAACGTCTATATCAATCATTTTATGACGAATAGCTAAATGGGTAAGCTCAACATCGCCACCTACATTTAACTTTTCAAACATACGGTAGCGATAGCTATTTACTGTTTTAGAGCTTAGATTTAAACGCTCTGCTATATCTTGTGCTTTTTCGCCTTTGGTGATCATAAGCATAATTTGCAGCTCTCGCTCAGATAAACTCTGAAAAGGGTTTTCATCTGTGCGGCCTGTTACTTGTGCAAGCGCTATCTGCTGTGCAATTTCAGGGGCAATATAACGCTGACCAGCATGAACGCAACGAATAGCACGAACCATTTCGTCAGAGCCTGCACCTTTAGTTAAAAAGCCATGAGCGCCAATTTGCATTACCTTGCTCGGAAACGGATCTTCACAATTAACAGTAAGCACAATAATTTTTACATCTGGGCAGTAACGACAAATCTTTTTAGTCGCTTCTAATCCGCCCATGCCTGGCATATTCATATCCATTAATACTATGTTTGGCGCATGCTGACGACAAAACTGTACAGCCTCTTCGCCAGTTTTAGCTTCGCCAATTACTTTAAACCCTCGTACGTCATCAAGAATACGCTTGATTCCTGTTCGTACAAGTTCATGGTCATCAACTAAAAGTACATTAATCAATGGAACATCCTCACTTACCTAACAACATGCAATTTAATTAAATTAATTTGCCACAGTAACATACATAAAGCGAAACAATAATTAATATTATTGCCTCGCTCTAATAGTTTAAGCTGACGATTTTTCGCTAAATCTGTCAACCCATAACGCAATGATACCATCACCCGTTACATTACACGCAGTACCAAAGCTATCTTGTGCTAAATAAAGTGCAATCATTAATGCTACAGCACCTTCATTAAACCCAAGCATGCTTGTTAATAAACCAAGCGCCGACATGACTGCACCACCTGGAGCACCTGGAGCTGCAATCATTACTACACCTAACATCATAATAAATGGCAGCATACCCATTAATGAAGGAACTTCCATGCTTGGCGATAAAAACATAACAGCCATTGCACAGGTTACTATTGTTATAGTTGAGCCAGATAAGTGAATAGTCGCGCAAAGCGGCACAGTAAAATTAGCTACATCTTCTTTAACATTATTTGCCTTACTTGATTGTAGCGATACTGGAATAGTTGCTGCACTCGACATAGTACCTAACGCAGTAAAGTAAGCTGGGAGCATATTTTTAACTAATTCGATTGGATTACGTTTTAACAATATACCTGTCGCTATATATAAAACGCTTAACCATAACCAATGCATAACAAGCGCAGCAACTAGTACTACACCAAATGTTTGCAATGTATCAACCACAGTGCCCGCTACCGTCATTTCGGCAAATACGCCAGCAATGTAAAATGGTAAAGCAGGTATAATTACTTTTGATAATAACCCGTCAATTACATCTCGCCCCTGATCAGACACCTTTTTAAGTGTATCAAGTTCTAATTGGCTCATGCCTATACCAAATACAAAAGCAGTCACTAATGCGGTCATTACACCCATCAGAGGTGGAATTTCTAAATCAATAAAACTGCCAATTTCAGTTGCAACTTCAGCTTCAAAAGTAATGCCACCACTTAAAAAAGGTATTACAGCACTTACTAATAAAAATGCAAGCGTACCTGCAATAATGGTAGAGCTGTAAGCAAACCCGACTGTTTTACCAAGTAAGTGACCAGACCCTTTTGGTAGGCCAGCAATACCCGATGCAATAAAAAACAAAATGATAAGAGGGATGGTAAAGGAGATAATTTGACCAATTAGCTCTTTTACTGTGAATAAAAGTTCAACACCAGTGATAGGTACGTAGAGTCCGACCAAAATACCGGCCACAATACCGGCAATTAATTTTAAGATTAACTTCATTTTGATTGCTTAATTGAATTTAGATACGTGTTTTTATCATGTTTTAGACGCATTGTGTGATAAAACTATTCAAGTTACATTCATATGTACAAATAACACACAAATGCGGCTCAATTTAACCTCTCTTTTGCATATTTTTTAATTTAGCTGAATTCTTACTCTTTAAATTTTGAATTAAGCCCGCACCTACAATAACTAAAGCACCGTTAATAATTGATTTTTATTTCGACTGGTTATAAGCCCAATAAATATATGTTATAGCCAAACTTTACTTTAGTTTTTTTAAACTCACAGTAAAGTGTGTATGTATAGTTAGTAGCAAAGGCTATTAGCACGTTGATCAGATTGTATCCAAAGGAACATTATGTCTACTATTTTTGAAGATAACTCACTAACTATTGGTAATACGCCGCTAGTAAAACTTAATCGTGTTACGGGTGGGAATGTATACGCTAAAGTTGAATCTCGTAATCCAAGCTTTAGTATCAAATGCCGTATTGGTGCATCAATGATTTGGGAAGCTGAAAAGTCAGGTCAGCTTGTTGAAGGTAAAGAACTTATTGAGCCAACATCAGGTAACACTGGTATTGCACTTGCATTTGTTGCAGCTGCTCGTGGTTACAAGTTAACACTTACTATGCCAAACACTATGAGCCTTGAACGTCGCAAGCTATTAAAAGCACTAGGTGCAAACCTAGTACTTACCGACGGTGCTAAAGGTATGAATGGCGCAATTGAAAAAGCAAAAGAAATTCAAGCAACCGCACCTGATAAGTATATTTTATTACAACAATTTGAAAATCCTGCAAACCCTAAAATTCACTTTGAAACAACAGGCCCAGAAATTTACGATGCGCTTGACGGCAAAGTAGACTTTTTTGTAGCGGGTGTTGGCACTGGTGGTACTATTACAGGTGTTAGTCGTTACCTTAAAACAGAAAAAGGTTTAAACGTTAAGTCTATTGCAGTAGAGCCAACTAACTCTCCAGTTATTAGCCAAACGCTTGCCGGTGAAGAAATTAAACCAGGTCCTCATAAAATCCAAGGTATTGGTGCAGGCTTCATTCCTGGTAATCTGGATATGGATTTGATTGATGCAGCTGAGCTTGTATCTAACGAAGATGCAATTGCAATGGCGCATCAGTTAATGAAAAAAGAAGGTATTTTAGTCGGTATTTCGTCAGGTGCAGCGGTTGTTGCAGCTAAGCGAATTGCTGAAAAACCTGAAAACGCAGATAAAAATATTGTTGTTATCCTACCTAGTGCAACTGAGCGTTACTTATCAAGCCCAATGTTTGATGAAGAGTTTAGTGAGCAAGAGCTAGTGCAATAAGCAATTTTAAAATTTTAAAAGGATGCTTTAGGCATCCTTTTTTATTATTTATTATCCAATTTTCTATTTATTGCCCGCCATACCTTTACATCTTCATAGATAAACCACACACTTTAAAAAACTAATTAATAATAATTAATATGAAAAAAATCACGAGTTTATTAAGTTTGGTTCTCTGTTTATTTTTATCAGCCTGCGGTGACGATACCAAAACACTTGGCGACACTCCTGGCGATACAGCAACCGCTTATTTTGATGCGCTTTATAACCAGCAAGACCTTCAAAAAGCCAGCACCATGGCAACACCCAACCTTACACGCATAATGAAATCCTACGGTACTGCTAAACAGTTTTCCCGTAACTTAGTAAATATGCAATACGATGAAGTAACCATTGAAGTTGATATGACCAATATGAGCGTCCGTGAGCAGTACGGTGATAATGCCAAAATAAACCTTATTTTTACCGGCTATTTAAATGGTGATAAAATTGACGAAATGCGCAGCGTAAAAATGCTTCGTAAAAAGGGAAAATGGTACATAGATAAAATTGTTGCCGACCCTTACGCTCGTTAAAAGAAATGAATTACACATAAAAAGGCCTTACATTTGTAAGGCCTTTTTGATCATGCTTGAGTTAGTATTTAAAGTAGTGCGCTACAGCTCACCTGGTTGAAAGTTATCAACTGCAATGGCTTTCTTTCGTAACTTATTAGCGTGATGCATTGCATCAGCATCCGTTTGCTCAAGTAACTTATTTTCAAGTGCATAGTTAATAGCGCCTTCAATATCAAGCGTTGTTGGCACACTGCCCTTGCGCTGCCATTGTTTTAAATCTTTAAACTGCGCTTGCATGTCGTGCATTGCTAAAAATGCATTTTCCATTACGCCTGTGCCTGCATTTTCATCTACATAACATAAGTGTGTTAAGCGGTTTCTAAATACACCCGGTTGAGTCATACGCTCACAAATACTTTGTGCTATTTCATCACTTGGTCTGTGGTAATGATTTCCAAGCGGGAACACGATACGTTTAAGGATAAAATTAACAACCGGATTTGAAAAGTTTTTAAAGAAGCCATTAAACGCTTGGCCAATTTCAAATAATGAGTTCTCAATTGCATATTTTACAAATGGTAAATCAGCTTGTTGGCGCCCTTCGTCTTCATAACGTTTTAAAACAGTTGATGCTAAGTACAAATGACTTAATACATCACCCAAACGTGCCGATATCATTTCTTTACGTTTAAGTTCACCGCCAAGCATTAACATAGCCACGTCTGTGCAAATAGCTAAGCCTCGGCTCATTCTACTCAATTGTTTATAATAAACAGCCGTTTCACCACCTACAGGGGCTTTAGCAAAGCAACTACGTGTCAAGCCATGCACAAATGCCATGCCTGCATTACTTGCTGCAAATATTATATGGTTCATTAATAAACCATCAAATTGTTCAAGTGCTGCGTCGTCATCTTCCATTGCAGCGGCTTCCATTTCTTTTAAAACAAATGGATGACAGCGTGTTGCACCTTGGCCAAATATCATTAAGTTACGCGTTAAAATATTTGCGCCTTCAACCGTAATTGATACTGGAATACCCATATAGCCATGCGCCAAATAGTTATTAGGCCCTACTTGAATTCCTTTACCTGAATGAATATCCATTGCATCGTTCATTACCGTACGACCCATTTCAGTCATATGGTATTTAGCAATCGCTGTTACAACCGACGGGCTTAATTTTAAATCAATCGCACCTGCGGTCATTAATCGGCACGACTCAAGTGTGTAAGTTAAACCACCAATACGTGCAAGTGCCTCTTGCACACCTTCAAACTGCCCTATAGATACACCAAACTGCTGGCGTACCATGGCGTATGCCGATGTCATTTTTGAAGCTAAATGTCCAGTTGCTGCACTCAATGCTGGTAGTGATATACCACGCCCTGCACTTAAACACTCAACAAGCATTCTCCAGCCACGCCCTGCACACTCTTGTCCACCAATGATCCAATCCAGTGGTATAAATACATCTTTACCGTAAGTGGTACCATTCATGAAGGCCATATTAAGTGGATAATGACGCTCACCCGTTTCGACACCCGGATGATCGGTTGGTATAAGCGCACACGTTATGCCTAGAGCTTTTTTATCACCTAATAAAGCGTCTGGATCATACATTTTAAATGCTAAGCCGAGTACAGTAGCAACGGGTGCAAGCGTAATGTAACGCTTTGACCAATTTAAACGCAGGCCCATTACTTGCTCGCCATTGTGCTCACCCATACACACCACACCGGAATCAGGAATGCTGCCAGCATCAGAGCCCGCCTCTGGTCCCGTTAATGCAAAACAAGGAACATCTGTACCATTTGCTAAACTTGGCAGCCAACGATCTTGCTGCTCTTTAGTACCATAGTGAAGAAGTAACTCACCTGGACCTAAGCTATTAGGCACCATAACAGTGACTGCGGCTGTTAAGCTTTTAGTCGAAATTTTTGACACTATCGTTGAATTAGCAATTGCCGAGAACTCACGACCGCCAAATTTTTCAGGAATGATCAGCGCAAAAAAACCTTCTGTTTTTAGGTAATCCCACACTTCTTTTGGTAAGTCTTTGTCTTTTTGTACAATTTGATAATCATCAAGCATCGCCAATAAGGTTTCTACTTGGTTAGCCATAAATGCGTTTTCTTTATCGCTAAGCTCTGGTTTAGGAAAGCGGTGCAGTTTTTGCCAATCTGGGTTCCCACTAAATAACTCACCATCCCACCAAACATCACCTGCTTCCATCGCCTCTCGCTCTGTTTGCGATAATGGCGGAAGCACCTTTTTGAACATTTTAAACGTAGGACGACTAATCAAGTTTAGGCGAATATCTTTAACCGCAAAAATAACCACCACCACGACCAGCAATATTATAAATATTAACATGCGCACATTCCTTACACATTGAATGAAAATAGTAACTTAATTATGACCCATCTTAACTTAAATACAATCATTGCACGACGAGTCGTGAGCCTTAACGCATCCATTTTATTGTTTTAAACATCACTGCTATTATCAACGTTTTAATAACAATAAATTAAAGGAATAGCATGACCCCCTTTCGATTTAAATTAAGTCTGAGCGCCTTAATGGTAGCAAGTACTCTTGCTTTAACGGCCTGCGATGCAGAAGTAACGATAGACACTACTGATTCAGCACACACTAAAAAAGCTGTAACAGCTAAAGGTGCAAAAACATTTATAACAAACACAGAAAAAGAACTAAGTGCACTTTATTTAGAATCGAGCCGTGCAGAATGGATTTACGCAAACTTTATTACTCATGATACGTCGGCTCTATCGGCTGAAGTTAACCGTAAAATGACCGAAACAGTCGTGCGTTTAGCCAATGAAGCTGCAAAATATGATGAACTAGAGCTTGATTACGATGCTCGCCGTAAACTTGATAAACTAAAACTCGCACTTACACTTCCTGCCCCACAAGACGCTGATAAAACAGCGCAACTTTCACAAATTGTCGCAGAGCTTGGCGGGCTATATGGTAAAGGTAAATACTGTAAAGAAGACGGCACCTGTTTAAGCCTTGGCGACATGACTTCAAAAATGGCCACCAGCCGAGATTACAACGAACTACTTGATTTATGGCAAGGCTGGCGTGAAATATCAAAACCCATGCGCCCACTTTACGAGCAACAAGTAGCACTTACCAACGAAGGTGCAAAGGAGCTTGGTTATGCCGATACGGGCGCTATGTGGCGCAGTAAATACGATATGCCTGCTGATGACTTTACCACTGAGCTTGACCGTATTTGGGGCCAAGTTAAACCACTGTATAACTCGCTACACTGCCATGTTCGCGCAAAGTTAGGTGAAAAGTACGGCACCGAAAAAGTACCTCAAGATCAGCCAATACCAGCGCACTTGCTTGGTAATATGTGGGCGCAAGCATGGGGTAATATTTACGATGTAGTTGCACCAGAAAACGCCGATCCGGGTTACGACGTAACCGAGTTATTAGCTCAAAATAATTACGACGAACTTAAAATGGTAAAAGGGGCTGAAAACTTTTTTACCTCAATGGGTTTTGACGCACTACCAGAGACATTTTACGAGCGTTCACTGTTTGTAAAACCAAAAGACAGAGATGTGCAGTGTCATGCATCAGCATGGAATATCGATAGCAAAGACGATTTACGCATTAAGATGTGTATTCAGCGCACAGGCGAAGAGTTTTCAGTTATTCACCATGAATTAGGTCATAACTTTTATCAACGCGCATATAACAAGCAGCCTTTATTTTATCAAGAAAGTGCAAACGATGGTTTTCATGAAGCCATTGGAGACACCATTGCCTTATCGGTTACACCGGGTTACTTAAAAGAAATCGGCTTACTTGAACAAGTACCTGACGAATCTAAAGATATCGGTTTGTTGATGAAAATGGCACTTGATAAAGTAGCCTTTGTACCGTTTAGCTTAATGGTTGATCAGTGGCGTTGGCAGGTATTCTCAGGTGAAGTAACCCCAGAGAACTACAATAAAGCTTGGTGGGAATTACGTGAAAAATACCAAGGAGTGCAAGCTCCTATCGCACGTAGCGAAAACGACTTTGATCCGGGTGCTAAGTACCACGTTCCGGGTAATACGCCTTATACACGTTACTTTTTAGCGCATATTTTACAATTTGAGTTTCATCGCAGCTTATGTGAAATTGCCGGTAACGATAAAGCCATTCATCGCTGCTCTATTTATAATTCAAAAGAAGCAGGGGATAGGCTAAACGCTATGCTTGAAATGGGTTCATCTCGCCCTTGGCAAGAAGCGCTTGAAACTGTAACAGGTAAGCCGCAAATGGATGCAACAGCAATGCTCGATTACTTTGCACCATTACAAACATATTTAGATAAACAAAACGAAGGCCGCAACTGCGGCTGGTAAATAGCGCTGAACAAAAAGCCCGCTAAATTTAGCGGGCTTTTGATATTACTTTTGTATTAACTAAGTACGGGACTTAATTAAAACTGAAAACGCATGTTAGCAAAGTACGCATCGTTGTCAGAATCATCAGCGTTGTTTTCGTAACCCACCTTTACACCAATATTTTTATTGATGAAGTGCTGAGCACCAAAGCTGTAAGTGTCTTGCTTGTTGTAGTTAGCAAATACAGATGTTGCTTTTGAGAAGTAGTAATTAGTTTCTGCTACCCATTGGTTTTCTGCGTCATCAATGCTTTCGTATTTACCTTCAAAAGTTAGGTAGTTACCTTGCTGTAAATCAATAAAGTATTTAGCAGCAACTGCACGGTAATCAAAATCGTCGTCTGATGTAAGTGTAACACCTACGTAATCTGTGCTGTTTAGCATGTAGTTGTAAGCTAAATCAAATAATGCGTAATCGTCGCCGTCTTTGTTTTCAACTAGTGTTACTTTTGCAAGTAAATCAGGGTTGAAAAAGTAACCACCCGTCAGTTTATAAAGCTCACTGTTAGAACCTGAATCTGGGTCTAGGTTTTCGTAAGATGCGCCAACAACAAATTCATTAATGAAGTATTCACCACCAACTGATGTTAAATCGCCAAAGTCGTCATCAGCATAGCCACCATATACGTTAGTTTGTTTATTGATGTATTCAAACTGATCGTACGGACCTAAAGTTTTTTTAGGAGATAAGTAGTAAATAGAATCTACAGCAACGGTGTCGTTGTTATCGCTATTTTTGTAGCTTAGGTTACTAATTGAATTATAGCTGTCTGCAGCAGCCGCAGTGCTAGATAATAAAATGCTCGAAATAATAACTGCTAATTTTTTCATTGTAAGACTTCCCTATGTACATTGCTTTTTGTGCTCTAGCTGTATTGCTAAAGTCGAGGCACATGCTAACGTTAGGAAACTGAATGAAAACTTAACTAACCAGTTGTATTTATTAAGTTAATTGTAAGGAAGTGTTGTAAACTGTAAAGTTAAAGTAGTTGCAACATCTAGTCAACAACTACTTAAAACATGTACTGTATTAAAGCGCGTGTTGGCTAATAATTCGGTAAACATCGTTAATATTATCGCCAGACTTAAACTCTTTACTAATTGGTGTTGGATCTGAGCCAACCCATATTTTTAGCTCGGCATCTAAGTCAAAATGGCCTGCACTTTCTTTACTAAACTTGGTAATTTTAGAGTAAGCAATACTCACCATTTCCATTTTAGAACCGGTCATACCTTGCTTATCAATTAAGATTAAGCGCTTATTAGTAAAAATAAACATATCACGTACTACTTTATATGCTTTTTCTACTTGCTCGCCGTCAATTAATGTATTGGCGAGGATTTTTTCTAAATCAGAATCGTCAACTTCGCTTGCATTACCCATAAGTCCGCTAAGTAAACCCATTATACTTTCTCCTGTTTAAATATTTGATTCTCTAATGTATGACCATTAACTAACTGCCGGTACTGCCAGTGTTGTTGATGACAAAAATTCAGTAGTGCAATATCAAGTGGATCGCTCGTTGGCTGATACTCAACTACATATTCTTTATGTTGGCTCATATACACACGACTCACACCTGCAATTGCTTGAAGCTGTTGCTCAACATTTTGATAAGCCTCGCTTAGCATTAATGTATAAAAGTGTTTATCGGTATTATTAGTTTTTGTTTGATGCTCGCTTAGTACGCCTTTATCTAAATGAAGTACCTGTGAGCATAGTCGCTCAAGCTCAGTTAAATCGTGAGAGCTTAAAATAAATGTAGCCTGTTCACTTAATTCTGATACCAGCTCACGTACTTCTCTGGCATGAATCGGATCAAGCCCTGCGGTTGCTTCATCAAGCATTACAATTTGTGGTGCGCCAATAAGTGCTTGCGCTATCGTAACGCGCTTGCGCATACCGTGCGATAAATCCCCCGCACGCTGCTTTGCAATTTCTTTTAAGCCAACTAAATCAAGTACACGTAGCGCCTCAGTTTGACTTTGCTTAGCACCCATACCTTGCAGCTTTGCATAAAAGGCGAGTTGCTTATCTATATTAAAACGAGGGTCAAGTTGTGCATCTTGCGGTAATGCACTTACTTTATTAAATAAAGCAGCACTACCAGGTTTATGCCCTAATATTTCAAGGCTGCCTTTACTTGGCGCAATATAGCCGCACAACAAACTAAATAAGGTAGTTTTACCCGCACCATTTGGCCCTACAAGTGCCACTGGCGCGCCTTTGTTAATTTCAAAGTCCACATTATTAAGCGCAAGTTTTGCACCATACGATTTACTCAAACCGCTAGCTGTAATTAATGGTCTCATAGTGAGCTCCTTGCAAAAATACGTTGAGCAACGCTTAGTAATACCGCAGTTTGCACAAGGGGAATAGCCACAGCGCTCAATAATGGTAAATTTTGCCCCGCTAATAGCTCTATTTGCACACCCGGAAATAAATAATCAAGCAAGCCTAATGCGGGTATTTGCCATTGCAATATACCAACTACAATACCGCCTGCTGCAAAATATAAAATTGCCAATACAATAGATAAACGCGATGAGCGAGCAAAGGTATTAATTAACGTCATTAGTGCTACAAATGGGCACAAAGTAATCACTAATATTAAAAATATAGAAAGCGCACGGGCAAAACCACCAGCCAGTAAACTTGGATCTCTAAAACACAATACCGCGAGTGTAGCCACAAGTGTTATACCCACCAAACATGCTAATACTCCTAGCTGCCCTAAAAAACGGCCAAACAGTATTTCAAAGCGAGTGGAGCGCAGTGATAAAAACCTTAGTGTGCCGCGCTCTCTATCGCCTACCGTTTGGTCGCTACAAATAAATAAACCAAAAACGGGAAAGCTATAAAGGGCTATTAACCAGTACATAGCAAATTCGGCCTCAGGCCAATCCAATAATTTACTTAAACCAATAGAACCTGATATATCACGGGCTATTTGCTCAAAATCAGGCGCACTTACAATGCCTACTGCCTGCCCTATTGGGTAGCGCAGTATTATTAGCCACACCAATGCAAAGGCAGCTAATGCAATAAGTCCACGTTTAGTTAAAAACATACGTACAAGCTCAAATCCCGCTATTTGCGTTAATCGCCCTACGTTTATCGGTAATGGTGTTGCCATTGACTATCCTTAATGACTTTTTATTTTCTGTGTATTTATCCACACTAAGTGTAAACACCTTGAATTACCAGCAAAAAAAAGCTCACCTGTGGTGAGCTTTGTAACAATACATTTAAATGTAACAGTATAAATTGCGATATAAATTATAAATACTGCTTATAAACCTCAAGTGCTTGGCTTAAATCGCTAATTAAATCTTCAACATCTTCAAGGCCTATGTGCAAACGAATAACCGGCCCTAAATCCCAACCTGTATTTGAGCGCAACCCTTTCATGGTTAAATTAGCCGTTACTAAACTTTCAAAACCGCCCCACGAAAAGCCCATTTTAATATGCTTAAGGTTATCTAAAAATGCATCAATCGCTTTTTGATTACCGGTTTTCATCACAAATGAAAACAACCCATTACTACCATCAAAATCACGTTTAAAAAACTCATGTCCTGGGCAGGTTTCAAATGCAGGGTGTCGAATATGATCAACAAGCTCATGTTGTTCAAGCCATTTAGCTACTTCTATTGCTGCTTTTTCATGTTGATTTAAACGCACACCCATTGTACGCAGGCCTCTAAGCGCTAGATACGCATCATCGGCACTGGTACATTGCCCTAGTAAGTACGAGTTTTCGCGCAAGGTTGGCCAATACTTTTTATTAGCAACAGCCACACCCATCATCACGTCTGAATGGCCAACAATGTATTTCGTCGCAGCTTGAATACTAATATCAACACCGTGCTCTAACGGGCGATAATGCAAGCCGTTACCGTAGGTATTATCAAGCATGGTCATTACGTTGTGCTCATTGGCTACTTTTACCATAGCGGGCACATCTTGCACT
This sequence comes from Pseudoalteromonas sp. APC 3691, assembly GCF_030408135.1. Taxonomy (NCBI): domain Bacteria; kingdom Pseudomonadati; phylum Pseudomonadota; class Gammaproteobacteria; order Alteromonadales; family Pseudoalteromonadaceae; genus Pseudoalteromonas; species Pseudoalteromonas sp. APC 3691. The sequence goes on from NZ_JASDCB010000040.1 coordinate 20,202, forward strand.
TCCATCGTAATAGAACCTGGAGATTCTAAAAACAACACTTTAGTATTTGGCTGAATGTAATCTTTAATACCTGCGCCAATGGTTGGCGGGTAATAAGTTGTTGTAATGCCCAGCCCCACTAAAATTTTATCGCAAAAATCGCGAGTTGGTTCGTACACGTTATCAACCATTAAAATATGATCACCGGTTTTTAAAAACGATAAAAATACTTGGCTGATCGCCGCTGCGCCACACGGGTATAGTGCACAGCCTTCGCCGCCTTCAAGTTCTGTAATCGCTTCTTGCAGCGCAAAGTGTGTTGTTGTTCCTCGGCGCCCATAAAATAACGTTTTATCGCCACGGGTTTTAGCTGCTTCTTTTAAATCGGCTACAGTATCAAATACAATGGTAGATGCACGCTGTACAACGGGATTGACTACGCCATGTGTATAGGCTTTTTTTCGCCCTGATGATACCAGCTGAGTGTTTTTATTACTTTTACTCGACATTGTTAATCCTTAAGGGTTTGTGCGCCAATGCTCAATTAAATAACGAGAGATAGAATCGGTTCTAGGCAGCTTTAAATGCTCGCCGTCTTCGTGCCAATTACCAAATTGCTCTAAGTCTTCACGGCTAAACCATTTTGCATCGTCTAGCTCTTCTTTATCTACGTTAATTTGTTCAGATGTCGCCTGTGCAAAAAAACCAAGCATAATGGACGATGGGAACGGCCAAGGCTGAGATGCAACATAACGTACGTTATCAACCTCTATGCCTGCCTCTTCTTTAACTTCACGCGCAACAGCTTGTTCCAGTGTCTCCCCTGGGTCTACAAATCCAGCAAGCGACGAATACATACCAGTGGGCCACGCAGCTTGGCGACCTAATAAACAGCGTTCTACTCCGTCAGCAAAGACTTTAGTAACAACCATAATTACCGCAGGATCGGTACGAGGGAATGTAGGATGCTTACAGTTTTCGTTTTCACATACACGAGAATGCCCTGCTTCCACTGAACGGTTTTTACTACCGCAGCGCCCACAAAAACGGTGCGTGGCATGCCAATAACATAAACCTCTCGCAAGGGCGGCTATTGAGGCATATTTAATGGTTACTTGAGGCCCATATTGGCGAATATCAAAAAATTGAGCGCCCTCTATTAAAGGCGTAAGTACACTTTCATCCAGATCAGATACATCCAATGCAAACACACCATGTTTAGCATTATTTAAACCAACAAAAATAGCACTCGTTAAATCTAAATGCGCCACTTGTGGATACGTTAAATAGCTTACTTTAGGGGTATCTTTAATAAATAGGGTTTGATTGTTTTTAACTAAAACCCATTTACTTTGCGCCGACATTTGCGCTTTAAGCCACGATGGGTCTTTACGAAAATTTGAGCCTCTATCTAGTGGCATGTTGCTGTAATGAAGCATGTAAGTCCTTGGTAACTCGTTATGCTTTAAAATTACCATAATCATTTAGCAAACCCAATTGATTACAGTAATAAAAAAAGCCTATATAAGGCTTAATTCATCTATTACGGCTTTGTATTAAAATCTCTCATGTTGCAGGCACTTAGCTTGCACTTTTTTAACTATTTTTTACTGTTAAAGTAGCAAAGTATTATCAATTAAATGAAATTGCTCTGCGCTTTGTTTTAATACCTCAGCAGTTAACCTGTCAGCACCGTATACATCGCATGGTACATTATATTGATTTTTTAAATGCCCAAGTAACAAAGCAAAGTCACCATCGCCAGAGAGCAAAATAACTTTATCAAGATTTTTACCCTGCTCTAACATGTCTATTGTTATGCCTACATCCCAATCGCCTTTAGCACTTCCATCACGGCGTTGAATAAATGGCTTTAGCTTTACCTCAAAACCAATCGCACGCAAAATATTCTGAAACTGATTTTGCTTTTCATCTCCTCGATAAATTGCATACGCAAAAGCACACTCAATATTGTATTGCGCCTCCATCATTCGCCAAAACGCATTGTAGTCAAAATTTTTCCCGTAACTCTCACGGCACGTGTAATAAATATTTTGCACATCAACAAAAATACCGACCCGTGGTTTCGTGCTTTGCTGCTCGTTTTGTAAAGTCATTTAGTGTCCTAGTGAGGATTAATAGCAATAAAAGTAACGTTATAAAATAAGTGTACCTTGCAATTTATATTTAAGTAACCTAAATTAGTTACATACCCTTATGTAACCAATATTGGTTACATATTAAAAAGTAACCATTTTGAGATTTTTATGATTGGTGTGATCAGCGGCGATATTATTAAATCGCAAACAATCCCTAAGCAGCAATACGATGCCATGCTTTATCAACTAGAGCAAAGTTTGCGAAACATTTCGGGGGAGCAAACACTTTGGAATATATACCGAGGCGATGCCTTTCAGTTACAAGTTAATAATCCTCAGCTCCTTTTTAAAAATGCCTTACTTGTATATTTACACCTTAAATCGTCAGGTTATGAACTACGACAAAGCTTGGCACTTGGGCAAATAGATAACCCACGCAGCGATATAAAAACAGCAACCGGTTCTGCTTTTACTCTTTCGGGGCAAGGCCTTGATAAAATAGGCAATCAACGCTTTGTTTTTAATATTAACGAGCAGCAGCTCGATGAAAGCTTAAATCTTAATTTAGCCTTTGCCGACGTATTGCTCACTAAAATCACACAAAAACAAGCAAATGCCCTGTATGTCTATTTAACATCATCAGACAACAGCCATGCGGCACTAGCTAAAGAGCTTAAAACAAGTCGCGAAAATGTAACAAAACTACTAAATTTAGCGCATTACCAACTTATAGAGCGCTTCATTAAGCACACACAGCACGTTATAAAAAATATAATTAAAGGAGGTGAATAATGGCGTTTTCACTTTTAGTGGTCGCCCTTATTATTGGCCACTTACTCGCTGACTTTTACTGGCAACCTATGAGTTGGGTAAACGAGAGAAACACTCGTCACTTTAAAGCCACTAAGCTTTATTTTCATGTACTCGTGCATGGTATAACAAGTGCACTCATCGTTACCATGTGGGAATACACATTTGGCTGGCAGCAACTAAGCAGTGTTTTAATTGCAACGGCAAGCATTATGGTGAGCCATTATTTTATTGATATAGCTAAATCGTATTCTAATAAAGGCGTGGTACCTTTTTTACTTGATCAAATAGCGCACATACTCGTTATTATTGCGCTCAGTATTTGGCTAACTGATAACAGTAGCTTTATGGCTGCAATTAATAATATGCTCACTGATCCCAAAATACTGTGGGTGGTATGTGGTTATTTAACTATTTTGAGTCCTAGCGCCGTATTTATAAGAATGATGTTAGAGCGTTTAACAAGTAACTTTTCAAGTACTGGTAGCTTAGTGCTTGCAGGGCAAAGCATTGGTATGTTGGAGCGCGTACTTATGCTGAGCTTTATATTGCTTGACCAATTTGCAGGGCTTGGTTTTTTACTTGCCGCAAAATCGGTATTTAGGTTTGGCGATTTAAGTGCCAGTAAAGATAAAAAACTTACCGAGTACGTTATGCTCGGTACACTACTTAGCGTAAGTGTGACTTTATTTGTAGGTTTAGGTGTTAACTATTTAATCAGCTAATAACACATTACAGGCAATAAAAAACGCGCTACTTCTATTTATTCAAAAGAAGGGAGCGCGTTTTTTTGTATCAGCACTTAACTAAATTCTAAATTAATTAAACGCCAATATAATCTTTAATAATGATTAATCGTTATTTGTGCGACGGCGGCGTTGGCCATTACCGCCAACAGATTCACGCTTTGCCCATGGGTTTTGCGCGCTGTCATCTGTTTTAGCTGCTGGCTTTTTAGAACCACCACGGCGTGGGCCGGTACCATTACCACCATTGTTCGGCTTTTTACTGTTAGGCTTGCTGCTATCAGATTTAGGCTTATTAAAAGGCTGCTTTTTCTTAGGTTTTTTAGCCGGCAGTGGGCGAGCATCTAATGCGCGCTCTGCTACTGGGTTAATAGGCTCAAAACCGTCCTCTTCAGCACGCGGTATAAGCTCACCAATAAAGCGTTCAATACCGTATAAATCAACAGCATCTTCTGTTGTTACAAACGAAATTGCATGACCCGACGCACCAGCACGGCCTGTACGGCCAATACGGTGAACGTAATCTTCATATACGTTTGGTAAGTCGTAGTTAACAACATGCGGTAATTCAACAATGTCTAAACCACGTGCAACAATGTCTGTTGCTACTAATACGCGTACTTCACCACTTTTAAAACCATCAAGTGCTTTTACTCGTGCGCCTTGTGATTTATTACCGTGGATGGCCGCGCCTACAATATCATCGCGCTCTAGTTGTTTAACTAAGCGGTTAGCACCGTGCTTTGTACGGCTAAACACTAACACTTGTTGCCAATCGTTAGTGCGAATCAAGTGGCTTAGCAATGCTGTTTTACGTGTTTTATCTACCGCGTAAACGCACTGAGTAACACTCTTAGCTGTGGTATTTTTTGCAGCAACTGAAATTTCAACTGGGTCATTAATTAACCCTTTTGCTAATGCGCGAATTTCATCTGAAAACGTAGCTGAAAACATCAAGTTTTGACGTTTAGCAGGCATTTTAGCAATTAAGCGTTTAATGTCGTGAATAAAGCCCATGTCTAACATGCGGTCAGCTTCATCGAGTACAAGCACTTCAACGCTATCAAATTTAACGGCATTTTGATTATGTAAATCAATTAAACGACCCGGCGTTGCTACTAAAATATCAACACCTTTACGAAGGCGCTGCATTTGTGGGTTAATTTTAACGCCACCGTAAACTACAAACGAGCTCACATCCGAATGCTTAGCGTACTCTTCAACGTTTTCGCTTACTTGCAAAGCAAGCTCACGTGTAGGCGTTAAAATAAGTGCACGTACGTGGTTACTTTTAGCTTTAGGACCAGAAGACAAACGTTCAATAAGTGGTAATGTAAAACCTGCTGTTTTACCAGTCCCCGTTTGCGCTGCCGCCATAACATCACGGCGTTCAATAATTGCAGGAATTGCTTGAGCCTGAATCGGCGTTGGCGTTTCATAGCCCTTTTCTAAAACCGCATTAACCAAAGACTGTGATAAACCTAAACCTTCAAAACTCATATAAACTCTCTTTTAAATTAGGCTACATTAGCCAGTTGCGCGCATTATACCTGTAGTAGCTAAGAATGCATGCCATTATTTACGTTGCGAGCAATTGAGCATAGCTTAATAAAATTAAACCTGTGACCAAGTTGCTTAAAAATGCAAAAAACGGCCATAAGCCGTTTTATATTTATACTTAATTACTCTAAGTATAAGAGTTACTTAACACCTAACTCGCGCAGGCGTTCTTGCAAGTAGCTATCTGCCGTGTAGCGCTCTGAAAGCACAACATCTGGATGCGGGTGTAAAAATAACGGCAGTGATATACGCGATTTAGTAGATGCTTTGCCCGTTGGGTTAATTACACGGTGAATTGTCGATGGGAAATACCCGCCCGACGCTTCTTGTAGCATGTCGCCAATATTAATAATTAAGCTGCCAAAATCACATGGCACGTCTAACCAACCGCCATCTGTTTTTTGAACTTGTAAACCAGGCTCATTAGAAGCTGGCAATACAGTCAATAAATTAATATCGCCGTGAGCTGCTGCGCGAATAGCACCTGGCTCTTCATCACCTGTCATTGGCGGATAATGTAAAATACGTAACAATGTTTGCTCAGAACCGGCAATCATGTCTTTTAAATCAATCGAAAACTTAGCACGTACATCAGCTGGAGATTCAGCCTGCACCCAGCTTAGTAAAGTACCAGCAAATTCACTTGCTAAACGGTAGTATTCACGTACATCAGCTTCAAGCTCTGCAGGAACGCGACCTTTAGGGTACACATGGAAGTACTCTTTAATGTCTTTTATTGTAAAGCCTTTCGCTACTTCAGATACTGAAGGCGGAAAATAACCGTCTTGAGTTTCTTTAGAGAATAAAAAGTCCTGCTTTTGCTCTGAGTTAAAAAAGTCTTGCCAATTTTTGTAAATAGACTCAACTAAAGACTGTGGGATTGGGTGGTTTTTTAAAACGCCAAATCCAGTATTTCTTAATGATTCAACAAATTGTGCAGCCGCATCGGGAGCTTTATAATCAACAGTAGGTAATTGCATTGTACGTTCCAGTGAATAGGTTGTGAGAAGTGAACTGCTTCAATAGTAGCAAATAGCTAAGATAAAGTAGCAAAGCCTTCATTATAGCGCTATGCGAGGATAGACAAATGACCTTAAAAACATAAGGACATATGTCCGCAAAGCATAGCCACCGCCACTTAGCTTGATCAAGATCAACTTATAAAAAAACGTTGAATTTGCAAGGTTTAGTAACAATCTCTGGTCTACTACTATAATGTATTTTATTTGTGTAAATAAGGCTCCCCATGCGACAAAAAGTATCTTTTAAAAGCGGCGATTTAGAACTTGCCGGCCAACTTGAACTTCCCTCTGGTGACGTTAAGTTTTACGCGCTATTTGCACACTGCTTTACCTGCGGTAAAGACATTGCAGCAGCCACCCGTATTAGCCGAGCTTTAACACAACAAGGCATTGCCGTACTACGTTTCGACTTTACCGGTTTAGGTAATAGCGATGGCGACTTTGCTAACAGTAACTTTTCATCAAACATTCAAGATTTAGTATCTGCGGCAAATCATTTACGTGAGCATTTTGCGGTGCCGCAACTACTCATTGGCCACAGTTTAGGCGGGGCTGCCGTTCTTGCTGCTGCGGAGCATATTCCTGAAGTATCGGCTATTACAACCATTGGTGCACCGTCAGATGCGCAGCACGTAGCGCATAACTTTGAAGCACACCTTGATGAAATTAACGCAGCAGGTGAAGCTAAAGTAAACTTAGCCGGCCGTGAATTTACCATTAAAAAGCAATTTATTGACGATATAGCCAAGTACGATAAAAGCCACATAAGTAAACTTAAGCGCGCATTATTAGTAATGCACTCCCCTATTGATGCGACGGTAAATATTAGTGAAGCTGAAAAAATTTATGCATCAGCCAAGCATCCTAAAAGCTTTATTAGCCTAGATAACGCCGATCACCTTTTAACAAATAAAAACGATGCCGACTACGCAGCACAAATAATTGCAACGTGGGCAAACCGTTATGTTAAGTACGACAAAACTAAATACACGGCAAGTTTAACGGGTGGCAATGTACTCGTTGAAGAAAAAGACCATGTATTTACTCAGCACGTAAGTACAAAAGATCATACTTGGCTTGCAGATGAGCCAATAAAAGTAGGTGGTAAAAATTTAGGTCCTGATCCGTATCATCACTTATTAGCGGGGCTTGGTGCCTGTACAGCAATGACACTACGCATGTACGCTACACGTAAAAACTTACCACTGGAGCATGTAAAAGTAGAGCTTGATCACACTCGCGATTACAACAAAGATTGCGACGATTGTGAGCAAACAGGTAATCTTGAAGCCATTACCCGTAAAATCACCTTACGTGGCGACTTAACTGAGCCACAGCGCCAGCGTTTACTCGAAATAGCCGACAAATGCCCAGTACATAAAACACTGCATAACAACCCGGTTATTGTAAGTGAACTGGTAGAGTAACTACCATAAAATTAATATAGCGCAGCTAACACTGCGCTGTGATTTAACTTTTATAAACCTAATTTTTACTATCTAAAAATCCCTCTACTTCTTTACTCATTCTGTCCACCAGCCATTTTGGCCCGCCATCGTACATATCGTTATGGCGCGATTTTTCTATTAGTGTTTGTGTAACAGGAAACGCATCCAGCTCTGAATCGTTTAACAACACATTCGCATCAGCTGGGTAATCACTACCCCGTAGAGTAAGTACGCGAATACTTTTATTGCGCGGGATCAACATGCGGCGATGATCGAGCGTAATAATAGTGCTAACTTCGTTTGGATAAATAGAGCCATATAATGCGGAAATATCCCCGCCATTAGAATGCCCAAATAAGGCGAGCTTTGTAAAATCATACGCTGGGTATTTACTCGCTAGCTCATTAACTAAAAACTTAAGTGTTACTACGCCACGGTGCCAGTTTTCCATGCGAGTGGTTAAGTAAGGCTGCTCACGATTAAGGTAAGGGTCGCTTTTTAGTTCGTGTGCAACGGCTACTGTTAAATATCCACGCTGATTAAACGCATTACTAACAAACGTATATTCATTATGGCTAATTCCGTAGCCCGCATTAATAAACGCTACAGGGCATTTTACTTGCTCAGTACACTTAGCATTGTTACTTGGTAATGTAATATTGATAGGAATAGTGCGATCGCGGCTTTGATCAGTTATAACGCCATCGTTTGCATAGCTTGTTGCGCCTATTACTGATGTACTTAGAGCTAGTGCGCTTAATATAAAAAGCTTTTTAAGTGTTTTTTGCATATTTAAACTTATATAAATTATTGTTTTTAATTAAAAATAACTTTTACTTTATAGCTTTGCATTCTCTATTGTCAAACTATGCGATAATAGCCGCCATTGTTTAAATATATTTAGTAAAAGATCCAATAAATGAAATCATACAATAGCATTCAAGAACGTATAGAAATCCTAGAAGACAAACTAACGGCAATACATGACGAAATCGAAACACTAAAAGCACCTGCTAAAAACAACAATGAACGTATTATTTTTAAGTTTATTGAAACAGGCAGCACAGGTAAAACGAAGGATTTTGTTCGTGAGTTAGGTATTAAATCACCACGTGACGGTTTATTTTCGTCAGGTGACGTTACAAAACTAATTAAAGATGGCGCTGAAGATATTTCACCTGCGTTATTAGAAATCGCAAGACAGCTTGCCAGTGCACGTAATAAAAATGGCCCAAGCCGTTAATTACGCAGTATCTAGAAGCCCAGCCAAGCTGTCGCTTCTAGATATGTAATCATATTAAACTAAATTAATCACAAAGCTCTATATTAAGGCTGGTAAGTAAATTAAGTGCTTCGAAGCGATCAAACTTAGCATTCGCTAAAATATTATTATTCAAATCTATATTAAACGCTGTCGAACCTACAAAATCACATTTTGTTAAGTTAGTTTGAAAAAACTCACTATCGCGAAAATCTGTTCCTGTAAATTCACTACCGCTTAAATCAGCATGTCTAAAATCAACATTTTTGGCAAAGCAGTGTGTTAGTTTGAGAGCTTTGAGGGTTAATTCAAAAAAAGAACTATTACTGAGCTCGCAATAATTAAAACTCACCGGTGCGTTAATACTAAGCGCTGGCCAATCTACGTCAGTCCATTGCAGACTATTTAATTTACAGTGGCTAAAACTTACATCTTCAAGCGAGCTGTAGTTCCATTTAAGTGACGATAAATTACAGTTTTTAAAGTTGCACTGTATAAATCGGCAATTTTTAAACTGCCCGCCTGAAAAGTCGCAATCGGTAAATGTGCACTCTTCAAACTCAGAATTTTCAGTTAGTTGCTCTTCGCGCTGTAAAGCATTAAATTGCTCGTCGAAGTAGTGATTATTATTTGAAATTGACACTATTAACCTAGTTTTTAATGGGCATAGACGCTATTTTTAGGTAAATCTTTTTTAAGCGCAAGCACTGCAATAAAAATCAAACCAAAAAATGGAAATAGCGCAAAACAGCCACCCACAAACGCTAAAACACCCGGCATAGTACTTTTACGCTTACCTATTTTGTAGCTAATTACAGCAAAAATAGGGATACATAATATAATAAAAAAAGCTAAAAACTCACCAAATAAGGTTAGATGAAACGACATAAGAACTCCTTTTCAATATGGATAATAGCAATCGGCACAAACCTTTAAACTGCTTTAAATTTAACCACAAAAAAACCCTCAAGCATATAACTTAAGGGTTTTTAAAATTAGCTTAAAAGCTAAGCAAAAATTACTCTTCGCTTGATACTTCTTTTTCTACAACACTAATTGCAAGCTCAGCTAACGAGTCAAGGTTAGGTTTGCTTGGCGCGTTGGTTAATAAACACGACGCTTGTGTTGTTTTAGGGAAAGCAATAACGTCACGAATGTTATCGGTACCACATAAAAGCATTGCTAAACGGTCAAGGCCAAATGCTAAACCAGCATGTGGTGGTGTGCCGTATTTAAGTGCATCAAGTAAAAAGCCAAACTTGTCTTGTTGCTCTTGCTCGTTAATACCTAAAATTCTAAATGCAGTTTCTTGCATATCTGCATTATGAATACGTACCGAACCGCCACCAACTTCGTAGCCGTTTAATACCATATCGTAGGCATCTGAAATAGCAGCTGCTGGGTTTGCTTCAAGCTCACTGGCGTTAATGTCTTTTGGTGCAGTGAATGGATGATGTACAGCATGTAATGTGCCTTCGTCATCTTCTTCAAACATTGGGAAGTCTACAACCCAAAGTGGTGCCCAGCTATTAAGGTTAGTGATTTCTAAATCAACACCAATCTTAACGCGCAGTGCGCCCATTGCTTCATTTACTGTGTTGCGCTTATCGGCACCAAATAAAATGATATCGCCAGACTGTGCATTAGTACGCTCAAGTAATTTAGTAATTACGTCTTCGCTTAAAAACTTAGCTACTGGTGATTGAACACCCTCAGCGCCTGCAGTGTGATCGTTTACTTTCATCCACGCCATGCCTTTAGCGCCGTAAATACCAATAAACTTAGTGTAATCGTCAAGTTGTTTACGAGAAAGCTTAGCGCCACCCGGTACAGTTAACACAGCAACGCGACCTTTTTCGTCGTTAGCCGGACCTGAGAAAACATTAAACTCTACGTCTTTAACTAAATCTGCAACATCAACTAATTTCATCGGGTTACGTAAATCTGGCTTATCAGAACCGTAAAGGCTCATTGCCTCGCTGTAAGGCATGATTGGAAAATCGCCTAAATCAACGTTTAGCAATGTTTGCCACATTTCGCGGATCATTTTTTCAGTCATACCACGTACTTGATCAGAGTTCATGAACGAGGTTTCTATATCTATTTGGGTAAATTCTGGTTGGCGATCGGCGCGTAAATCTTCATCACGGAAACATTTAACAATTTGGTAGTAACGGTCAAAACCCGACATCATTAACAATTGCTTAAACAACTGTGGAGACTGTGGTAAAGCGTAAAAACTACCTTTATGAACACGACTCGGTACTAAGTAATCGCGCGCGCCTTCTGGCGTTGCTTTAGTAAGTACAGGTGTTTCGATGTCTAAAAAGCCGTTTTCATCTAAAAAGCGACGAACAAAGCTGCTTGCTTTAGCACGTAATTTAATACGGTCACTCATTTCTAGACGACGTAGGTCTAGGTAACGGTATTTTAAACGACGCTCTTCTGAGTTTACTTGGTTAAAATCAAGTGGTAATGGCTCTGAGCGGTTAATAATATTAAGCTCTTTACCTAAAATTTCGATCTCCCCTGTTGCCATGTCTTTATTTACTTGGCTGTCTGGGCGTGCACGAACAACACCTTTTAACTGAACACAAAATTCTTGGCGAAGTGTGTTAGCTGAACTCATTAACTCTTCAATGTCAGAGTCGAATACAACTTGTACTAAACCTTCTCTATCGCGTAAATCGACAAAGATAAGTCCACCAAGGTCACGTCGTTTGTTGATCCAGCCACATAGTTCTACTTCTTGATCTACGTGAGTTTTATTTAGCTGTCCGCAATATATAGAGCGCATAGTTTTCCTGTCAGATAAAAGGCTTAAACGGCTAAACTTATTTGTTTTAAGGCGTGTGATTTAAAAAACAGGTCACCACAATACAAATAAAGCCGCTAGCAATCTAAAAATAATCAAATTAAGCCCTGCATTATACTCAACTAACATTAAGATGCTAGGGCGTGTGCCGCTTTTGCCCTTGAATTTACAGCAGCTCGTTTTGTTATTTGGTACACTATCGCCACTTTATAATAAGGCGCTAGTTTGTATGTTATATATTGGATGCCCTCAGTGGTCGAGCAACGCATGGAAAGGCAATTTATTTTCAAGCCAATGTAAAAACGCCGATATGCTTAGCCAATACGCCCAACATTTTAATTCTGTTGAAGGCAATACCAGCTTTTACGCTGATCCTTCGCCAAGCACCGTATTGCGTTGGGTAAACAGCGTACCTGACGATTTTAAATTTACTTTTAAGTTTAATCGTCGCTTTAGCCACGAGCTGCACCTAACTAATGTTCAAACCGAGCTTACTGATTGGCTTAACTTGTTCTTCCCTATTTTAGAAAAAACCGGGCAAATCATGCTGCAATTACCTAAAGCATTTGGTCCTGGTGACTTACCCAAACTCGCACAATTTATTAGCCTATTACCAAAAGAGGTTAATTACGGTGTAGAGGTACGTCATACTGCGTTTTTTCAAAAGGGCAAAGCCGAAATAGCGCTTAATCAGTTATTAATGGCAAACAACATAAATCGCATATCGATGGATACTCGCGCCCTATTTGCGGTAAAACCAACAACCGAAGCGCTAATAGATGCACAGCAAAAAAAGCCGCATTTACCCGTGCATGCCATTGCTACAAGCACGCAACCCATGGCGCGCTTTGTTATCGCCAATTTACAAAACGACTATAAACCCTTTTATAAACCGTGGCTGAGTAAAGTAAAACAATGGCTTGATGAAGGAAAAACGCCTTATGTGTTTTTTCATACGGCAGATAACCGAGAAGCGCCATTATTAGCAAGGCACTTTTGTAAAGACCTTGGTTATAATCACAAAGCATTAAACCCATTTACTGGCGAAAAAGAAGCCCACCAGCAAGCACTTTTTTAAAAGTAAAACGACAGAGAAACAATAATGAGTGAATACGCACGTTACTTTACCGGCTACCCAGCTAACATTGTTGAGCAAGTATTAAGCCTTATAGATAACAACAAGGTATGTGACTACTTACTTAAAAAGTATCCGCAAGCACATACCATTACTAGCGATAAACTACTTTATAGCTACGCAACCGAGCTTAAAAAACAGTATTTAAAAAACGCACCGCCGTTTGGGCGCGCAGCATTTAAAAAGCAAGGCGATATGGTCACCAACGCACTCGGTACACATACTTACCGCATGCAAGGTAAAACCCGTAAGCACGATTTAGCGATAAACAGCGACTTACTGCGCGCTCCGGAGCCATTATTAAAAGCATTAGTAGTACACGAACTCGCCCACTTTAAAGAAAAAGGTCACAACAAAGGCTTTTATCAACTTTGCTGCCATATGGAGCCGAGTTACCACCAGCTAGAATTAGATTTAAGAATTTTTTGTGTGGTCGTCGCAATGGGAGAGAATCCATATAATTAACTGATTTTGGCTGTGACAAATATCTATCGATTGAGTAGTATAAGTCACACATTAAAAAAGGAATTACCTAATGTCTCCTAGTTACTCTCTTAGAATAGATTTTGCTCGCAACGTAAGTAATCCCGAAAGAGTATTCAACTCTATGGGTTTACTCGTTGAAGGTTTTGATAAACTACACTCGTCTATATTGCTTGGCTTTGGTACAAAAATAGAGTTTAGTTCTGCACTTTCAGAAACAAGGAAAGGGTCTATAATTGCCGATATCAAACATAAAGTTATTGATAAAGTTAGGGGTGTCAACTTCAAATCTATCTGCGATGCAATTTATCGAGGCCTTGAAGAAGAAATTGCAATAACTAAAAAGATTGACTCTGAATCTGATGTTAGATTATTCGCAGAGAAAATTTATTCTCAAATAACCGCTGATAAAGTTGATCTAGATGAATTTACTTGTGAATCAAATATCAACTTATACGAAATTGCTGAAGCCCTGCACAAAATAAATAACGCATTGAACCTACTCTCCGAAGAAGATAAAGCACAATTTGGGAAGAAAAAGAAGTTTGTTGATATTAGGGGCTGTTGATCTTTGTAGTACATATATCAATCAGCCCACATTGGTAGCCACATCATAGTAAATGCTAAAGCGAGCATTGAATGATAATTTCGTTCAAGCTTTTCATACCGCGTGGCTATCCCT